>NZ_JAAKEA010000020.1:0-52795 GCF_011038935.1 Adlercreutzia sp. ZJ138
GGAAAATCCGGGCCGGGAGGACTTTGCCTCTTGACAAGGCTCGGGACATATGAATTCCATGTAGCAAAGCTTGTAACAGAAGCTGTTGATGATGTACGACGTCGGCTTACTCGTACAATCGAAGATGACATAGACCACAAAGAACAAAGACGTATCTTGCGCAAGGCTGCCAAACTCATGCTCACCAGAAAAGACATGCTCAAACGGCAAAAAGAACGTGAATGCGTAAGATGTTCCCTTGAGTCTATCGGGGCAGATGATCTGAAACGAGCCTATCTTGCCCTCCAGCTTTTCTTCGAATGGTCTGATACAACCTTTGAAAGCCGAGACGATATGGAAACCGTTTTGAAGCGATGGATATCTATCGCTCGACGCACTGATGTAGCTGAGGTGCGCTCTGTATCTAACACCATAAGCAAACGTAAGACCTACATCGTAAACGCCTAGGAATACGAACGTACTAACGCTATTGCAGAAAGCCTGAACCGACAGATCAAAGACATCATTCGCACATGCCGTGGCTTTATGAGCTTTGGGGCTTTGAGACGTCGCTGTTTGTTGGTGCTTGGACATAAGCGAGAACCCAACAAGCCCATCCCGCTGTTTACAAGAAGCGACAAGAGAAAGGAGGGTGCTAACTAGCGAATAGGTCAAGTGCGATGGGCACAAGGTCTCCCCCACACAGGTTGTAACATATTCGATTTTCTGGCTTTTTGTCATCTTTTTTGAAGCTACTCTATGGAAGGCTTGGGTTAGTGTGCCCTCTTTTTGCCCCCAAGTGACAACTTGGGGTTAGATTCTCTTTGTTTTACCTGCTCAGTCATTAGATTTGGCTATTATTCCCACACGAATTAAGACTTATCCTAGTTAGGATTGGGGTCTCTAAAAAGTTGAAGAATTTCCCTGTTTCAGGATATTTATGCGGCCTCCCCCGCGTTTCTTCGCTGATTCGCACAAATCTTCTGACCTCCTAATATAGTTGGGCGACCTGCGGTATCAAAACGCAGGACTACTCCCAAACCTTGTGCCCTATGGTCATCCCGTCCGGCGCACAAAGGTAAACTGTTCGCTGTGGATGCAGGTGTGCCCGCGCGTCGGGAAGGTAGGTAGAAAGGAGAGGATGCAGCTCCCCTTCCTGCCCTAAGATAGCCCGTGTCAATAGCAGAACGGAGTAATGCCATGAAGCACGAGATGACACCGATTGAAGAGAACACACCACGAAGGCGTGTGTTTGCAAGGAAGGTACTTAAAGAGAAACTAGCCACGACTGGACCAACATGATATAGTGCGCTGAAAAGTGCGACTCTCTTTCCAATTGGACAAACCTTGCCATCAAAAGCGGTATCCCTGAGATGAAGCGAGCTGCCAAGAGCATCAAACGCAACCGAGAAGGTGTGCTTGCCGGATACAAGCTCAATATGACCAACGCCACAGCTGAGGGACTCAACAACTCGATCAAGGTAATGAAACGCATGTGCTATGAGTTTAAGACCTTTGAACGAATGCATATGCGTTGTTTGTTGTCTTTGGGATACATAAGAATCATCAAGCGCGGCGTCAAGATTAACGGTGTCAAGTTCGAGTATCCAAGTCTCTAGTGAATCGCTCGGGAAACGGAGGTGATGTCCTTGATCAACGCCGCGCTGCCGTGCAAGAAAGCAGTGATGTTCCTGGTCGATCTGCGCCCATAGGGCTCTGAGAACCGACTTTTCGTAAAACCGCCCCATCAAGGACATGAGCCACTGTGCCCAAATTTGAGCTTGTACAGGGGTTTTAGTTGTCAAAGATACGTTCAATTCCGAATGTTTTGCCTGATGGCGAGTTGAATATTGCGATTTAGAACCAAGTTTGTTTACCAGAACCATCACAATCAATAAAGTTGGGTGACCTGTGGCATCAAGGCGCAGAGCCTTTGGCTCTCTAAAACACCACAACTTGCCTCAACAAGTTTAACCATGGATTTTTCTCCAAATACCTCGCAAACAATCTGTTTTGTATTCATCATGCTGATGGCCAGGTGAATGAATTAGCTCTTCAAGTTCTTGCTCGCAAATCGACATGTTGTCGCAAAGCATGCTCTTTACTCTAGCAAGATACCCCTCTTCACACATGGGTTCAGACAGTTCCCTTAGCGCTTCGTCTCTGCTCATTTGGCCAGATACGATCATGCTAGACAAATGAGATGTCCTCTTATCAACCCCGAATTTCTCCGGCAACCAACATAGCTGCAAAAAAGCAGTAAGGTAGTTCTCCAAGTGCTTTCGTCCATAGTATTCGAATCCGCAGTATTCATTAAGCTCGTCAAAAGCACGATCGCGATTGTAGTCAAGCATGTTAAGCGGACGTATCGTCTTTTGCCCTAACACGATCCTGTCCCACTTCATGCGATAGCGAGAGATAAAGGGAAGCTTATCAATAGACGAAGCCCCAAACCTCTTTTGAATATCACGCAAGTTAACCAAGTCATACGGATCCCAAGTGTTCCCAACCTGAAGAATGCACTCGAGTGCATAATTCCCGCCCGAAAGAAAAGTATCGAGACTGTTCTTTCGCGCGAAATCATAGAGGGCTGCAAATAGAATGTTATCCTGAGGCACAGCCAGATTAGGGACGCCGGCACGCATGTAAGCGAGAGTAAGCGCATTATACTGCTGCGCATCAGGCGAAATGACAACGAGCCTGATGCCCGACTTCTCGCATAATTTCCGAATGTTTTCCTTCGAAATCTCGGTATCGTAGCCATCATCAATATGAACAGCGGCAATTCTTAATCCCCATTGAGAGGCTCCGAGGTAAGCAAGATAAGAGCTGTCGAGTCCTCCCGACAGGCCCATAAGGCAATCGAATTCTTTGCCTTTACCTTGTTCTTTCAGTTGCCTTATTAGCGTCTCCAGCTTGGCTGCGCCATCTTCATCAGGGAAATAAGTGGCTTCCCCTTGCTCGATCGCATCTGTGCAATAATTGCAAACACCGCTTTCGTCAAACCTAATATATGGATCAGCAGCGTCGTTCATAACGCAGCGCGTGCAAGTTGTTGCTTCGCTCATCTGGTTCTCCCTTAATTCACCCATCTATTTCTTCTGTAAATATGCAACTAATCGCCGCCATTCTCTCATTTAAGCGGCCACGTTAAGGCGGTTCTGATGACAGGCCGATACTTTCACACCTTTCTCATCCGCACGCCGAATGATCTCATCAGCATCAGCTATCGACATTGCCATGGGCTTTTCGATAATGAGGTGCTTACCGGCGTCAATGCAGTCAAGGGCAATACGTGCATGCTTGCCGCTTTCGGTAGCGATAGCCACAAGTTCGATCTCAGGGTGATCTGTAAGCATTTGCTTGTAGTCGGCATAACGCTTAGCTTCTGGGAAGCATCCACAGCCTGCCTTTTCTAGCATGATGTCGAACTTGGAGCTGTCAATATCGCACATTGCCACAAGGTCAAGACTGTTGTTCGCCACTGCCTTGATGTGGTTTACTGCGATGCGCCCACACCCAATGATTGCGTACTTCATCTAGAGCATCCTTTCGCAAGGCCAACAACGCTGTCGGCAATTCGTTTTGCCGCATTCCCGTCTCCGAAGGGCTGGTAGTCTCTATCTATTGTTTGCGGCTTTTCCATTGCAGTACGTATCGACTCCCTGGTGGGACGTGCGAGAAGGTTGCGCCCGTCTACCATTGTTTCCGGCCACACCTTAAAATCGAGTATCGTCGTGCACTTAACACCAGCAAAAAACGCCTCGCGCTGCAACCCACCTGAGTCGGTGATCACCTGCTTTGCATGGTTGACCAGATACACGCTCTCGAGATACCCCACCGGCTCCACGAAGAGAATGTTTGAAAGACTGTCTTTTGCAGCCAAGCGCTTCACCATTGAGCGGTTACGAGGATGAACGGGGTACACAACTGGTGAGTCTAAGCTCGACAAAGCATCAAGAAGGCCCGACATCGTCTCATCCACGCCTGTGTTTTCCTCGCGATGGCAGGTGACGTAGTAGAACTCCTCAGGCAGCTCTAAGCTTGCACCCTCACCGAGAATACCTGTGAGCCTCGGCTTTTTTGCTACCTCCGAATAACGCAGGAATGCATCATACATAGGATCGCCGACGAATTCTGCCCTATCGGCGAGGTTTTCTAGTTTAAGGTTGTCGAAGTTTTCCTGCGTGCAGCACAAGAGCTTCGTAGCAACGTGGTCGGTACAAATCCGGTTAATCTCCTCAGGATTCGTCGCCGAATGCGTCCTCGTTCCCGCCTCAACATGCACAATAGGAATATGCAGCTTTGCCGCTGCAAGCGCTGCCGCAAGCGTCGAGTTGGTATCACCATACAGCAACACCACAGCGGGATTGCTCTCTATCATTTGCGTCTCGAGTGCCTCGAGCATGCGTGCCGTCATTTGTCCGTGCGTGCCACCCGACACGCCCAGATTCACCTTCGGCTCAGGAATATCCAACTCATCAAAGAAGGTCTGTGACATGTTCGCATCGTAGTGCTGCCCTGTGTGGACAATCTCTTCCTTTACACCTTCATATTCTGAAAGAGCATGGGAAACTACCGCAGCTTTTATGAACTGTGGACGTGCGCCCACCACAGTCATGATCTTGGCAGTCACTTACAACACCTCGATGTTGTCGCGAGACTCAACCGCCTTCATGGCATTCTTTGTGTCAAGCACTGCTTTGGCATGCTTCTGAACGAAGTCGTAATCAACGTTGGTGTGTGCACAGGTGACCAAAACAATATCGGCCGAGGCAATTGCCTCGGCCGATAGCTCAGACAAGCTCTTACGTGTTTTGCCTTTGTAGCAGTATTGTGGCACCCATGGATCGTAGTAGGTCACGTTCGCTCCCCGCGCTTCCAAGCATTCGATAACCCGAAGAGCAGGGCTTTCCCGGTAGTCATCGATGTCTTGCTTGTAGGCCACACCTAAGACCAAAACGTTAGCACCTTTAAGTGACTTCTCATGTTCGTTGAGAACGCGAGCTGTTCGATCTACGCAGTATTCAGGCATTCGGTCGTTTACCATCATGGATGCTTCTATCATGGACGTATGGAATCCATACTCACGTGCCTTCCAAGACAGGTAGTAGGGATCAAGTGGTATGCAGTGGCCACCGAGACCCGGGCCAGGGTAGAATGCCGTGAAGCCATAGGGCTTGGTCTTTGCAGCGTCGATGACCTCCCATATGTCGATTCTCATGCGATCGCATAGCATCGCCATTTCATTCACAAGCCCTATGTTGACGTTGCGATAAGTGTTCTCAAGTATCTTTTCCATCTCGGCCACAGCAGGGCTAGACACACGAGTCACACCACCCTCGAGTACAGCTTCATACACTGCTGCAATACATTCAAGGGCTTCTTCGCCGATGGCACCCACAACCTTCGGGGTGTTCTTTGTCTTGTAAATGAGGTTGCCCGGGTCAACTCGCTCGGGACTAAAGCCCAGATAGAAGCTCTCACCACAAACGAGTCCTGAACCTTTCTCAAGGATGGGTTTGATGAGTTCTTCGGTGGTACCGGGATAGGTGGTGGATTCAAGCACCACCACCACACCTTCTTTGAGGTAGGGCGCAATCTCTTTTGCCGATGCTTCCATATAGGAGGTGTCGGGCTGCTGGTGCACATCAAGAGGAGTGGGAACACAAATTGCCACAAAGTCGCACTCGGAAATGCGAGTAAAGTCGGTGGTAGCCTCAAGCATGTCGTCACCCACCAGCTGGGCAAGGTCTTCCTGAACAACATCGCCGATGTAGTTCTCGCCACGGTTTACCATGTCAACCTTCTCGGCTTGTACATCAAAGCCGATGGTCTTAAAGCCTGCCTTCGCTTTCTCAACCGCCAGCGGCAGACCGACGTAGCCAAGCCCCACCGTGCCGCAGATCAAGCCACGATCCGCCACCTTCTCCAAAAGCGATTCCTTCATCTACAAACCCTCCTATTCGATTGTCAAAGTACTCGGCATGACTACCGGCAGTTTTCCTTGATATACTCGACGACATTCGCCATAGCTGCATCCATGCTTACATGTTCCTCGGCGTAGTGCCGAATGCGAGAAATAAGTCCTCGCTCGGTTTCCCGACGGTAGAGCTCGTCGTGAAACTCCACCAACTTACCCACGTCAACGGGAGACTCATCGGCAGGAACTTGAAGACAGAAATCAACCGGATAGCTCTTAAATACATCGATCTCCCCAGAGTAGACAAAAGGGATCCCTTTCGCCAAATACTCTCGCGTCTTCAGTGTCGAAGCGCGATCAATTCCTATTCGATGAAGCCCTAACGAAGCTATTGCCATAGAACAGCGATCGTATACCTCGTCCATCTGCGCGCGATCGCACTGTCCGTAGAACGCGACAGAGTCGTCAAGGGCAAGCCCCTCTGCCATCCCCTTCAAGCGGCGCAGCTCCGACCCTGCTCCCATCAGATGAAGCCTAATTTTTCGACCCCCTCTCGACTGCTTATACTTAGCGAGTCCGGCTAACAGCCGATCAATACCATGCCATCCTGCGAAGGTTGCAGCACACGCAAGGTTTAGAGTGCCTACAGAAGATATGCCGCTTGGTGTCCTGGGACTAATGGACCTTAAATCAATGCCGTTGATAATCTGAATGGTTGGTATGCCAAAGATCTTATCATGTCCCGACAAATCAACAATTCGATCAACGTAGTTCTTTAGATAACGTCTGTGATACCCATCCTTCACTAGAAGAGGCCAAGTCCGCAGCGTTTTCATCTCACTATCGTAAGGATACGTCGGAATTTCCATCAAGATCTTCAGTGCTGGGTTGTCGCCTTTCAACTTCGAGAGAAACTGAATGCAGGACGCAGTTAAAGCCGGTTTTCTTATGTAAATGTAATCAATAGAGTTCCCGCAAATCTTTGGCCAAACTTCAAGTCCCCTACATCCCGGTAACCGATGAAGTATCTTCAATACAATCGAATAAGGAGTGTCATATGTATTCAAGTCGAGCGAATCGCCGACTTTGCTCAACACATTAACTTGTGAGTTTATTTTTCTTGCAATACCAGGACATGCAGCATAATCCAAGCATCTTCGACTGCAGAGAACCATCCCTCTTATGGGTGTTCTGGATTTCATGTGGTTCAGTCCTCATTTCTGACCTTTTCCAAGTCGTACACAGCTTTCCCATAAGGTTTTGTGTGCACACCGAACCCTTCTGGATTGAGTGTGTGCGAAATCCTCATCATGCGTCCTACCATAAGACACCGGATGCGGGCTACATATCACCATCTGAAAGCAAGGGGTGTAAGGCGCCACAAACCTGCATCCTATAATTGATCCCGCGGCAGCGGACAGCACCCGCCGCCGCGGGCTGGCACCCTGCATCCCGGAAAAGGAGCCCAATATGGGACGCAAGGGAACCGTCAACATTGATACCGCGGTATTGGATCCGCGAAAGGCAACATCGAGAGAAGAGCTTGCCTTAGAAAGAATGGAGACAAACAAAGCCTGTGTGCAGGATTTCATAGCCGTTGAAAACCTGTATGTTCGTTGCCAAAATGAGACAACGAACGCGAAATGAAAAGAGCCCTTGGTAACTGGATAAGCCAGGCTCAAAACTGCGGGATTAAAGATTTTGCTACTGCTGCAAACAGTATCAAGGGCGTAAAGGAATACATCGTAAACGCTTATATGACGGGAAAGACCAACGCTTATGCCGAAAACGTCAACCGCAAGATCAAGGACATGAAACGCCGAGCTTGTGGGTTTACAAACTACAAGAGCATGAGACGTCGCCTTTTGCTTGCATATGGCTATCCTGCACTCGATAAGGGAGGAGTGACACTGCCCAACCACAACAAGTAGGCCGCAAATTGCGAACCCTCCAACTTGTTGGAGGTGAGGCATTTGGTCTAGATTTTTAAGGTTTAACACCACTTTTTTGAAATTCCCCTGCAAGGGGCTTAGGTAGGTGCGCCCTAATAGCGGGCTAATTTGGGTGACTCACCATCGACTTTTATGTGTTTTGCTTTCATCATCGCAGATCAGGCTAAGCTTTTACTCAAATCGTCCACACTAAATCCTGGACACCCCTGTTTTTGCGTGGTGGGCCGTTTTTTGAGTCTCCCCATGCCCCCAAGCCTTACAGTCTGAAAAGCTGGACGGGTGTTATTATTCAACGAATAGAGGGACGAGATACCATGCCCGTCCGCTGATCTAATCGGGGTCTTAGGGAAGCTAGCACCTCCCCAAAGACCCCTATGGCAGCCCGTACCCTCGGAAAGTAAGAGGATCATGGAGAACACAGGCAATACCACCGAAGGAGTAAAAGTGCGTCTATACGAGCGCATAGCGATTAGGCTCTCGCTTAACCGGCCATTCGCACGTGCCGAGGCTTTATGAGCTTTGAGACTTTGAAATGCCGTTGTTTGTTGGTACTTGGGCACAAACGAGAACACAACAAGCCCATCCCGCTGTTTACAAGAAGCGACAAGAGAAAGGAGGGTGCTAACTAGCGAATAGGTCAAGTGCGATGGGCACAAGGTCTCCCCCACACAGGTTGTAACATGTTCGATTTTCTGGCTTTTGGTCATCTTTTTTGAAGCTACTCTGTGAGGGGCTTACGTGAGTGTGCCCTCTTTTTGCTCCCAAGTGACAACTCGGGGTTAGATTCTCTTTGTTTTACCTGTTCAGTCATTAGATTTGACTGTTTTTCCCACATGAATTAAGACTTACCCCAACTGGGACGCATCTGTATCTGGATTCAATCGCACGTTTTCTGAACAGCCCATGAGCTCGATACTCTCTACCTCATTAGACCAAGCAGACGACAGCATCTACAGAACATATCGAAGCAAGCTCTCCCCGCATTAGAAATAACAGCCGCAATGCGCTCTCTACGCCTTGCGCTTTTATCCCTAATTACATAGTCACTATACGATTGAAGCTCTAACCACAGTGATTCCGAGTCATAAACGCATTCCGCAGGTACCTGAGCATAGACCGCACGGAGAGAGGCAAAGCACCTCGATGCGCATGCCTTCTCGAGTTCGGGATACCAATCAACGATGTCCTCTTTCATTGTTCGAGTGACATGCAAGATCGAATTCATTTTCTTGCGCGTATATTTCATTTGCGTGATGCCTATCGGGTTGCTTCGATACGCGTAGAGCGAAGGGGCGTTAACGACAGCAACAGAATCCACTGCGCGAATAACGCGATAGATCGTTGCCATGTCTTCGTACAATAAACCTTCGGGAAACAGGTGCTCCTTCATTATGTCCGTCAGATATAACCTGAATTGGGCACCATTGGCGTATCGCTGATACAGGAGTCTCTCTTGATACGCTACACTTGGCACTCTTTGGACACGGGGCGTCGTTGCCGCAGCACCGAAGTCGTCCCAAAGACTTATCTCCTCCCCATCCGAAAATACAACTGGCGCTGGAATTGCCGCGATGTCCGCGCGAGTCGTCATAATCGCGTCATAGAGAACCGATATGAAGCCGGGTGCGACATAATCGTCGCTGTCTACATACGCCACGTACGTGCCATCTGCTATCGCAGTGCCAGCGTTTCTCGCCGCGCTCAACCCCCTGTTTTCTTGGTGGATCACAACAAAGCGGCCATCTAGGCGCTGATAGCTGTCGCAAATGTCACCCGACGCGTCAGAAGAACCGTCATCTACCAGGATTATCTGCAAATGCTCATAAGTCTGGGCCCTTACGCTTTCGAGACATTTTTTGAGATATTTCTCCGTATTAAAAACCGGCACTACAACGCTAATGAGCGGTAGATCGTTGTGAGCTCTTGTTGTCGTTTCAGCCTCCTCGCTTCCAAAAAAAGCGGCATCAAAAGTAAAATTCAGATCAGACACCCGACCAAAGTTCATATGGCACGACGCCTCCGCTGTTCGAAAGCAGCAGAGCAACGTAATAGGCCACCATCAATGAAATCAAGAGATAGGGTAAGAAGACATCGCGATCCCGCCTGATATTTTCCTGCAGCGCATTTGAAAGAGAGCACAGCAAGAAAGGGGTGAAATACCCAGCAATTCTAACCATCAACGCCAAGTCGAAGAATAGCAGTCGCAACGATATGGCTAAGAAAGCAAAGAAAAGAACTTGCTTTTGCACGCCCCCTACAAGAAACGCTTCCCTTCTTCTGACAAGTTCAAGCACAAAGTACATCAGGATAGCGAGATACAATACGGACGCTCTCCCCTGAGATGTATACGTGGTAGAGCTTATCGAGTACATTTCCCCATAGCGATAAAATATTCCGAAGAAAACAGAGGTCAGCGGAATGTAGGCAATTCTCAGAATTAAGCCTATGGCCAAAGCCCACGCCAGCATTCTTGACGGAGCAACATCTCTCTTTCTAAGCACAGATAGCAAAACAACGCAACTTAAGGCAAAGACGACGGCGGTGCCGTGAATACCTATAGCCAGAGCAGCCAAGAGTATCGCAGCCGCCCTCTTCCTCTTCGACCAAAGAACAAAGGCCACCAGGCACACCCCAACGGCAAGCTCTTGACGCATAATATTGAACGCTGTTAAATAGGTATAAGACAGCAGAAACAAGACCGCTGCCATTGCGGGGTTTTCGGAAAACTCTCGGAAAAAAAAAGCGAAGCACAAGCAAATCACAAGTGAGTTTGCCGCCAAAACGGCCTGAACCGAAGGCACAACAGCCCAAACGCCCTTGCACCAAAGAGCATAAACAGGCGCGTACTCGAATACTCCGCCCACGAAGCGCCATGACTGAGGAAACGGAGTCATAATCGCCTGCTTTATAACCGAGATCGCAGTCATGGTGTCGGTCCCAACTGATGGCGCTCTGCAGGCCATCACGACAGCCAGCATCGCAAATATGACACACAGGGCGCCCTTTTGCCTTTTTGCTACCCCTCCTATAAGAAGGAACACCAGGAAAACTAGCAGCAGCAGGACTAGATAGGCTGTCACAATCGACACCCATCTGGGCACCCGCCAGCACCACGAGCATCCAAAAGAGCGGCTGCCTTTGGTTCGCGAGAGCCAAGCACTTGATCAAGACAGGGATGAGGAACACCCATGTAGTACCCCCCCACCCGTCCATTTTTGATCTTGGCAGCAACCCACACCGCAAGAACGACAGAAGGGATTAGTCCGTAATAGAAAATGATGCCTATCGGTGTCGAGTGAATCTCAAGGGCAGGCCCACCTGAGGCAAAACGCCACATGAAGCCCTCCCCGCTCCCAAAGACAAGATACTCTGGATGCTCAACAACCTTGACCAACTGACGATCTGCGATAAAGCTCTCTACCAACGAACCGCCGTTAAACTTGGTAAGAAATTTATGGGCAAGGCTATCGCCGAACAATGCTGATACAGCTGAGCCGACACTCAGCCCAACAGACAAGCCAGCAATACACAAAGCCATCCCCAAGAACGCCAGAAATAGCCACTTTCCTGCGGAAAGACGCAAAAACAATATAGCATTCACGACAAGGCAGACGTAATAAGCGCCGAAACCGAGAAACATGCCGACCGAAACAGATTGGTAGACAAGAAACAAAGCTACCGCATCATCAAAGAAAGTGCTTCTCTTTCCTAGCTTTTTTTCTCCCATCTTAATAATGAGAAACGCAAAAAAGACAAAAACGCCGAATTGATTAGGATCGTTAAACGTGCCCATGTACCGAGAGCCGCCATAAGTACTCCCGAGTCCGGTGAAATAAATCAAGAGCTGAATCAGGAGATCAAACCGCAAGAGGATGATCGTCGCTTTTAAAAAGGTCCTATTATCAGCATGGTAACCAAATACTATAACGGCAAACAAATTGTAGAGATACATAAGTGACGCGCCGATAATGCCTATATTCCCATATTGGGCAGCATAGACGCCATTAACCACAAAAGTCAATGCGACAAAGCAAACGAGCCAGCCATCGGAGCGTTTAATGACAACTGAGAACCCCTGCGCAACCAGCAGGGCTAGCAAAGACAGCATTAGAAACAAATCACCGAGTTGAAATGACCCCGATTTCATTAGGTAAAATGGCTTCAAAATGATAAACGCATAGAAACAAGCTCTCGATAAGAGCATTAGGCTAAGTTGAGGTTTGATTGCTGATGGCTGGATTTGCATCCTAAAACACGGGATGATTCTTTTGCTTTCAGTCACTTGCACACCCCCTCTTCCTATGCTCTAAGCCGAATCTGCTTCGACCCCGCATTTCCAAAACAAGGATCGCCTTCGACCATCGGACCGCCTTCTTAGCCTGACGTCGCATAAATGGTCCTCATTACGCTAATGACGGATTCGAGGTAAAACTTCTCGTCAAGCTTCAGGTCGTTTTTCCGTGAGCTCGCCTCCCCTGCTCTGATGAGGTCAACGAGGCTGTCAGGAGAGCGCGGGGAGAACAGTCGGACACCCGGGAGTATGTCCCGGCAGCCCCTGATATCAGATGCCAGCGCATACGTACCGCTTGAAACCGCTTCCATAAGGCTGACCGGCAGCCCCTCCCTGAACGAGGGATGCACGTAGTAGTCCGCGATCGAGTAGAGCTCGGCGACATCTTCCCTTCTACCGAGAAAAGAAACCCTGTGCCCGAGCCCCAAGGACTCTGAGTATCTTCTCAAATCACCCAGGAGGGGGCCTTCGCCTGCAACAAAGTAGCGGAACCTTTCGTCCTTCAGATTGACTAGCGCATCTATTACCAGCTTGTGGTTCTTGTTGGCGTTAACCTCGCCAACCGACAAGATAAGAACGTCGTCGGGTGCCAGACCCATGAGTCCCCTCTTGAGAGAGCGCTCCTCTTCGCCCAGAAGACCCTCATGGAACTTCTCTCTGTCGAGACCTACGCCTAGGACGAGAACTACGCTTTCGGTCTTAAAACGCTGTGCCCTTCCATAGTCCTCTTGATTGATGGTGACCAGGGTGTCCGTCCAGCGCGAACACAGCCTTTCTATTGGGTAGTAGACAAGCCAGTTCAGGATCGGCGATCCCTTATAAAAGTGAAAGCCGTGCGCCGTATAGAACACCCGCAAACCGTTGCCCCTTAGCTTCCTGCAAGCGAGGCGCGTACACGCTGCGGCAACGGGAGTATGGCAGTGGACAATGTCGTACGCCTGCCCTTCCGCCAGCCTTCTGATTTGGCGCACGGCTTTCACATTGCCCCAGCTGAGCGGGCTTCTGCTGCAGCTCAAATGGTAGACATGACATCCCCATTCCCCATAGCAAGAGGGGACGGGGGCACCAGAGTCACCGTTGGCGATGTCAACCGTATGCCCCTCGGCGATCAGCTCTCTGATCAACTTCTCGAAGAACACCATGGTGGCGCCGATAGTCGTGACGTAGAGAATCCTCACGATAGCGTTGCCTTATCAGACGACATCCCTGCAAACTCCTCCATGGTCGCAGAGGTTTCGCTGCTGATACCGGTGCGACAGAGGAGGATCTTGAACGTGGCGATGAACACCTTCACATCCATGGCAAAAGTGCAGTTGCGGGCGTACTCGACATCGAACTTGAATTTGTCCTCCCAGCTGAGGGCATTGCGGCCATTCACCTGCGCAAGTCCGGTCATGCCAGGGCGCACATCGTGGCGATGCCGCTGCTCTTCGCTGTATAGGGGCAGATACGCTGTCAGTAACGGACGCGGGCCGATGAGACTCATATCGCCTTTGAGGATGTTGAACAGTTCCGGGAGCTCATCGAGACTGGTGGAGCGTAGAGCTTTACCGAATCTCGTCAGGCGCACTTCGTCGGGCAGTAGATCGCCATGTTCGTCACGCTCATCGGTCATCGTACGAAACTTGTACAATTTGAAAATCTTCTCGTTCTTACCGGGACGTTCCTGGGTAAAAAACACCGGACTACCCAGCTTTACTCTCACTAGAACGGCCAAGATGATGTAAAGCCACCAAAACAGGGCAAGGAAAGCCAATGCGATGGCAAAGTCAAGTGCTCTTTTCACGTAGCGTTCGTACACGACTACTCAAAGCACCTCTTGATGACCTCAATGATGACGTCTTGTTGATCGGGCGTCATCTTGTTATCTGAAGGTAGGCATACGCCACGTTGGAAGATATCCATTCCTGCGTCGAGTGTTTTACCTTCGATGTAGGCATTCGTGCAGGCGCGGCCGTTGCCTTCTCGAGTAATGAAGGAGTGGTTACGATAGATCGGCTGCATGTGCATGGGCTTCCAGATGGGGCGGCCTTCGGCGTTGATTGCAGCCAGTGCGTCTAGGATCTCGTGTGGGCAGCTCTTACCAGACTCGCTCACATACAGGACGTCGCGCTCACCGCGTACTTGTCGGCACATAGCGTTTTCATCGATAAGCAAACAGCTTAGCCAGAAGTTCGGCTCAGAATTATCAGCGTCGTAAGGATTCATAGAGACGGGAAGTTCCTTGAGACCTTCCTTGTAGCGCTCGTAGATGGCCTTTTTCTGAGCAATGTGCTCTTCGAGGTAGGGTATCTGCCCGCGAACTACGCCGGCTATGACATTGCTCATGCGATAGTTGTAGCCTAGTTCTTCGTGCTGGTACCAGGGTGCGGCTTCTCGTGCCTGAGTTGACCACTTGCGAACCTTGTCGGCTGCTTCCTTGTTGTCAGTAAGCAACATGCCGCCAGATGATCCGGTTATGATCTTGTTTCCATTGAAGCTGATGCAGTTAATATCACCAAAGGTGCCGGTCTGTTGACCCTTGTAGGTAGCCCCGAGTGACTCAGCAGCATCTTCGATAATGGCTGCACCATGATCCTTCGCTACCGCCGCTATCTCGTCAATCTTGCCGGGCACACCGTAGAGGTGAGCTACTACTACAACCTTTGCTTCGGGATGCAGCTCGAAAGCGCGCTCAAGTGCGACCGAATCTACGTTCCAGGTGTCGCGCTCGGTATCTACGAACACGGGTACTCCGCCTTCATATACTACGGGGTTCACTGTGGCGTCAAACGTCACATCGCTGCAGAGAACCTTATCCCCTGGTTTCATACCGGCGAGTTTCACTGCCAAGTGTAGTGCGGCCGTGCCACTTGAAAGAGCTACGGAGTGCTTGCAGCCGACCTTCTCACAGATGAGTCGCTCAACTTCGTTGATATTCTCACCAACGGTCGACATCCAGTTAGTCTCGTATGCCTCGGTGATATAGCGCAGCTCATCTCCGTGCATAGTGGGAGAACTCAGCCACACCTTCTGCTCGAAAGGAACAATGCCCTCAAGGCTACGCAGCATGCGAACCCGCCTTCTTGTCATTCAGTTCGGGCCGATACGTCGGCACGGCTTCGGCGAGTGCTCGCTTGATAGTGTCGTTCGTGCCGTTCAGGCTGCCTTCCAGTAACGTGATGCGCGCACGCACGTCATCGATCTCAGGTGCTGATGCACGGCTTACGGTTATGCCTGGGTTATCGGTTGGCAGTGGTTCGTCTTCATCCATGAGAAGCTCTTCGAACATCTTCTCGCCGGGGCGCAAGCCTGTCTCGACAATCTGAATATCGCGTCCGGGTTTAAGCCCCGAAAGCCTTACCAGGTTCTCCGCCAAATCCCAAATGCGCACTGGTTCACCCATGTCTAGGATGAATATTTCTCCCCCACGTGCCAATGCACCGGCCGCTATAACCAAACGGCTTGCCTCGGGAATAGTCATGAAGTAGCGGGTAATGTCCTTGTGCGTAACCGTAATAGGCCCACCCTCGCGCAATTGGCGCTTGAACAGCGGGATCACGCTGCCATGGCTGCCTAACACGTTTCCAAAACGCACGGCGGCAAACACCGTGTTGCTCATACTTGCGTAACACTGCACAATCATTTCGCACATGCGCTTGGTAGCACCCATAACGTTTACAGGGTTCACCGCCTTGTCTGTTGATATCAAAATGAAGTGCGTACAGCCCTGCTCGTGTGTAATGCGTGCAAGGTTCAGGGTGCCAAACACATTGTTCTCTATGGCTTCACGTGGATTCGCCTCCATAAGCGGCACGTGTTTGTGAGCCGCCGCATGGAACACCACTTGTGGCTTGTGATCGTTGAAGCACTTCTGAAGCGCAGGCATGTGGGTAATTGAGCCGATTTCCACCGCAGTTTGCACACCTAAATCAGCCGCCTGGCTTTTCACCTCGTGCAGCAATTCGTAGGTAGTGTTTTCGTAAATATCAAACAAAACAATCTTCTCGGGTTTAGCGGGCAACAGCTGGCGCACAAGCTCGCTTCCAATAGAGCCTCCCCCACCTGTTACCAGCACACGCTTGCCCGCCACGTAAGCCATCTGGCCCAGGTTAAGCTCCACCTCGTCACGGGCAAGCAGATCGGCTACTTCAACCTCGCGCAGTATGGCTTGGTCTAGCTCTCCTGCGGGGATGTCCTTAATATCGGGTAGCGTGAGCACCCGAAGCTCTGTTTTCATGCACTGCGCCAAAACCCGGTCGCGCTGTTCTCGTGTTGCAGACGGTATTGCAATAACAATCTGCTCGACACCGAGTCGCTTCGAAAGTGCTTCAATGTCGTCACACGTCCCCATAACCTTTACGCCATGCACGTAGGTACCAAGCTTTATTCGATTGTCATCAACGAGCGCAACTGGACAGCCCACGATGCTCTGATCGCACGACAGCATACGCTTCACTGTCATGGAGCCGCTTTCCCCCGCACCCACCACAAGTGTACGTGGCATACCTTCGGACGATGCTCCAAAGAGCGACCAACTCTTGCGGCCCGAATATACACGTAACGCAAAGCGAGCCGCCGCTGTGACACCCAAAAAGAGCAGCCATGCAACCACATACACACGCAGCGGAAGCCGTGCTCCCAAAAGGCTAAAGCCTAAGATGCCTCCTGCGAGCGACGAGATAAACGATGCTGAGATAAGCCGCATTGCCTCGTCGATACTGGCATATTCCCACAGGCAGCTGTACATGCGACACACCGCGTAAACAACAACGTTTACCAGGGCGAAGAAGGCGATGTGACCAAACGAGCTGGGTTGCGCCAGCGTTGTGCCCACCTGGGTGCCCCACGCCGCCACGGCGTAGGCCGCAAAGGTAGCCACCGCGTCGATAAGCACCAGCGGCAAAGCTCGCAAGAATCCACGTTTTGTAAGCTTGCTTGTCATACTTCTGAACTTTGTGGGTTTTCGGCGACCCTGAGCATAAGTAAGGACGCAGGTAACCTGCGCCCCATAGCTTCCGCTGCTACCGTACGCTGCTGGCTCTCAATGCCCCCCCCGAGCTGCGCTTGGATCATGCGGGTATTTTCGCTCACGCGGTTTTCCTCACTATTTCCAGGCCCACGCTTGCGGGGACGGTGCGGCCGAACAGCTTTACGTCTAAGTATGCACGGCGCTTGTGACGGTCGATCTTGCGGATGCTGCCCTCAAACCCCATCAGCGGGCCGCGCGTGACCGTTACCTTGTCGCCTGCGATATACCCCTCACTCATGCGCACCACGTGGTTTCCGTCCATGAACGACAAAAACCAGTCGCGTTCTTTATCGGTAAGCGGGAAGTATGCGTTTTTCTCGTTTCCTAAGATGCGGATAGGCATGGGTACCCGCAAAAGCTGTTTGTGTAGCTCTTTGGGGTCGTCGCTTACGAAGAATACATATCCTGAAAACAGCAGACGGTGCACCAGCCTCCATTCGCCGCGCACTTTCCACATGGTTTCGTATTCGGGCACGAAGCAATCTTCCATGGCCTGAGGGGAAACCATGAGCTTGCACAGGTTTCGCGTGGCGGTCTCGCGACCCGCCTGCACCTGCGCTACGTACCACATGCCCGCTTGCTCCTTTTCTGCTGCTCTACTGTTTGTTTATCAAACGTCCGTCGAACAAAAAAGAGAGGGTGAATAGCTGCGCTACCGCCCATGCGGCGGCTGCTTTCCCAAGCACAACGAAGCTATTCATCCTCTCTTCGATCGACGGAACGCGCTTTGCGACGATTTCGCCATCTCAAGATATGTATGGGGGGTTACACGCCCCTGCGACCTTACGATCGCTGTGTCTGGTTGTTGCTTGTATACAACAAATGAAACATACGAACACGCAACACGTACATGCTCATGTGTTCCATTTCCAGAACTTCCAACGCCATATTATACGCATATGTCGCATGCATACAACGGTTTGTCAACAAAATTCGGCATTCGTTCAAAGCGTTGCGACATACGGCTTACACACAAATAAGCGCTTGTGTTGCCCAAGATAAGACGGCACAAGCGCTCTAAATTATGGGGTTATGAAGATGTGTTTGTAAGCCCTCTGATAGCGTTGTTTGATGCGCAATGACCGCTACGCGATAAGGCTTGTTCCTGTCATAGCGGCGGGCGCTTCCACACCAATGAGGTTAAGCAGTGTGGGTGCAATGTCGCAAAGCGCCCCTACCCCGCCACGCAGCGATCGACCACGCCCGGTAAAGTCGGCCAGAGCAAGCGGTACGAGTGCTGTAGTGTGGGCCGTGTGTGGCGAGCCATCGTCGGCAAGCATTTTGTCGGCGTTGCCGTGGTCGGCCGTTACGAGCGCCACGCCACCTGCGCGTTCGATAGCGGCAAGCACCTTTGCCACACCTGCGTCTACCGCCTCAACCGCAGCTACTGCCGCAGGTATTACGCCAGTGTGCCCCACCATGTCGCAGTTTGCGAAGTTAACAATGTACACGTCGGCTTCATCGGCATCAATGGCAGCGGCTAGCGTGTTTGCCACTTCGGGTTCGCTCATTTCGGGCTGCAAGTCGTAGGTGGCCACCTTCGGGCTGGCAATAAGCGAGCGCTGTTCGCGCTGCTTCGGCTCTTCGATACCCCCGTTTAAGAAGAAGGTAACGTGTGCATACTTCTCGGTTTCGGCAATGTGGTACTGTCGCAGCCCTTCGCGAGCCAGCACATCGGCCAGCACGTCGGCCGGGAATTCCTTTGCGAAGGCCACCGGTGCGGGAATCTCGGGGTCGTATTCAGTCAGGCACACGAACTCCACCTGCGGGGTACTCGTGCGCGTAAAGCCCGAAAACTCTGGGTCAACTATGGCACGCGTGAGTTCGCGTGCGCGGTCGGGCCTGAAATTGAAGAACACCACGGCGTCGCCATCTTGCACGCCGCGGCTGGAAAGTGCCACTGGCTCTACGAATTCATCGGTGATGCCGGCGTCGTAGGAAGCGACCATGGCGGTAACTGCGGGGGCGGGGGTGGCGCGGCCTTCTGCGGCACGTGCTTCGGGCGCAGTGGCCGCATCGGTGACGGCGGATGCGCTGGCATCGGGCGCGTCGCCCACACTGGCCACGTTAGCAAGCGGGATTGCCTCCACTATGGCGCGCCAGGCCCGTTCGACACGTTCCCAGCGATTATCGCGATCCATGGCGTAGTAGCGGCCCGACACGCTGGCTATTTCCAGCTTGCACGCTGGCGCGGCGGAAGCGGCCGCGCCTTCGCTCGCAGACTCGTCAGCACCCGCGCCGGTACCTTCTGCGGCAATGGCATGTATTTCGCGCACGAGTTCTTCCATATAGCCCTTGCCGCTTTTTGGCGGAACGTCGCGGCCATCCATGAAGCAGTGCACCATCACGTGCCCCACGCCGGCATCGCGCGCGGCACGTAGCAGTGCGTACAAGTGAGCATTGCTGGAATGCACGCCACCGTCGGACAACAGCCCCATGAGGTGCAGCGCTGCGCCAGGCTTGCGAGCCGCTTCAAACGCAGCCGCAAGCACGCCGTTTCGCGCAAGCGAGCCATTAGCACACGCATTGTTAATACGCGTAAGCTCCTGAAACACCACGCGCCCCGCACCAATATTGAGGTGCCCCACTTCGGAGTTACCCATCTGACCATCGGGCAAACCAACGGCAGCACCCGATGCCTCAAGCTTCATGAACGCACCGGGTGCGGCAAACAGCTTATCGAGGCACGGCGTTGCCGCACGTGAGATGGCATTTCCTGGGCCCGGCTGAGCAAGGCCGAAGCCGTCCATGATTATTAGGCACGCCGGCGCGAGAGGTGCTGCGTCCTTCGCTTGCAAGGAAGACATAACCAGTGCTCCCCTTTCTAGAAGCAGGCTTTGATCAGCTGCTCGAACGAGTCGGCCTTCAACGCCGCGCCGCCGATGAGCCCGCCGTCGATGTCAGGCTGTGACATGAGCCCCTCCACGTTACCCGGGTTCATGGACCCGCCATACAACACGCGCATGTTTTCAGCCACCTGGTCGCCGAACATTTCCGCCACGGTAGCGCGGATAGCTGCGCACACCGCCTCGGCCTGCTCCGGCGTAGCCGTGCGGCCGGTGCCGATGGCCCAAATGGGCTCGTAGGCCACCACGCACTTCGCCGCCTGATGTTCGGCAAGGCCAGCAAACGCGGCCTTCACCTGTGCACACACGAATTCGTCGGTGGTGCCTTCCTCACGCACAGCAAGCGACTCACCCACGCACACGATAGGTGCAATGCCGCCGCCAATGAGCGCCTTCACCTTGCGGTTTACGTCTTCGTTCGTTTCACCGAACAGCCCCCGGCGCTCGGAATGGCCCACGATACAGTACGTGCAGCCAACTTCTTTGAGCATGGGAACCGAAATCTCCCCCGTATACGCGCCCGACGCCTCCCAGTACACGTTTTGAGCGCCTACGGCAATGTGCGACTTGTCGAACTCGAGCACGGTGTTCACCGGCTTGAGGTCGATGTACGGCGGGCACACGACCACGTCCATGCGGTCGCTCCACCGCGGCTCGTAGCGGTTCGAAATCTCCTGGGCGAGCACCACCGCTTCCCCGTAAGTGTTGTTCATCTTCCAATTGCCAGCCATCATTGGTCTTCTAGTCATTTTATTCCCTTCCGCCGTTCTGCCGAACGGCGGAACGACTTGCCGCTGCGCGAGGTCAATACACATTGTCTTATCCCTTATGCATTGCTCAGCACGTACGTGTTTCTTCTCTCTCAGTAAAAACCGAGAAACATATCCGACAAAGTCAGCGAGAGGTGCCAAGATGTGCTGAATTGCCGCGAAGGTTTGGTGAAGCGTACTCCTATACGTGAGCCAAGCCTGGAGCGGCAAGACAGCGCGCCTTGGTGCCTCGCAGCGTCGACACGTTCCGTTGGCCGTTAGGCCAACGGAACGTTAAGCGCTTCGACGCCGGGTAATGTTTCGCCTTGAACGAGTTCCATAGAGGCGCCACCGCCAGTGGAGATAAAGGTCATGCGGTCGGCCAAGTTAAACTTGTTCACTGCTGCCACGGAATCGCCACCGCCGATGATGGTGTCGGCCGCTTCGTTTGCCGCCACCGCTTCGGCCACAGCCTTCGTGCCTGCCTCAAACGCGCGCATTTCGAACACGCCCATGGGGCCGTTCCAGAACACGCTTTGCGCACCTGCAATAGCTTCGGCGTAAAGTGCTGCGGTTTCAGGTCCAATGTCAAGGCCCATCATGTTTTCAGGAATGCCGTCCACCGACACCGTTTTCGTGTTGGCGTCTTCGGCAAAGGCATCGGCGCATACCACGTCAACGGGCAGGAGCAACTTCACGCCGCGCTCTTGCGCCTTGGCTATCATGCCGGCAGCGCGCTCAACCCAGTCTTCTTCCTTCAGCGACGTGCCTACAGCCTTGCCCTGCGCCAGCAGGAAGGTAAAGCACATGCCGCCGCCGATAATAAGGGTATCGGCTTTGTCCATGAGCGCATCGATGACCTTTATCTTGTCGGATACCTTGCTGCCGCCCAATATGGCCACAAACGGACGCTTGGGTTCATCCAGCATACCGGTAAGGGTTGCCACCTCGCGCTGCATTAGGTAGCCCGCGTATGCCGGCAACAGCGCTGCCACACCTGCGGTGGATGCGTGTGCACGGTGTGCGGTGCCGAAGGCGTCGTTTACGTAAGCATCGGCGAGTGCTGCGAGTTCGGCGCAGAATGCGGCGTCGTTTTTCTTTTCGCGCTTATCAAAGCGCAGGTTTTCTAGCACCAGCACCTCACCGTCGGCAAGCGCGGCCGCCTTAGCCTGGGCATCAGCACCCACGGTATCAGTTGCAAACGCCACGGGGCGACCCAGCAGCTCGCCCAAGCGCGCCGCCGCGGGAGCCAACGTGTAGGCTTCCTCGAAGCCCTCGCCCTTCGGGCGGCCCAAATGGCTCATAAGAATAACGCGCGCGCCTTGTTCCACAAGGTACGAAATCGTGGGCAGTGCCGCACGGATGCGCGTGTCGTCGGCAACCGCGCCGTCTTTTACCGGCACATTGAAATCTACGCGCACGAGCACGCGCTTACCGCGCGCATCAAGCGCGTCAACGGTGTTGATAGTACTCATCGTTCACTTCCTTTACAGAAAAGCCCCCCGGAACCGATATCGGTCCTGGGGGCTTCGTAGACCGCAGATCACAGGTCGTTTGTAATGCCAGCGGAACAAAAACTACAGCAGAATCTTCACGAGGTCTTTCACGCGGTTGGAGTAGCCCCACTCGTTATCGTACCAGCTGACGCACTTCACCAGGTTGTTCTTCTCGCCCATGACCATGGTCAGACCCGAGTCGAAGATGGATGAATGCGCGTCGCCCACGATGTCGATAGACACAATGGGGTCTTCCTGGTATTCCAGAATACCCTTCAAGGGGCCTTCAGCGGCAGCCTTCATGGCAGCGTTGATTTCGTCCTTGGTTACTTCGCGATCGAGTTCCACCGTGAGGTCGACCATCGAGCCGTCCGGCGTGGGAACACGGGTGGCAAAGCCGTCCAGCTTGCCTTTCAGCTCGGGCAGCACCAGCGACACGGCGCGCGCGGCACCAGTGGTGGTGGGGATCATAGACATGGCAGCGGCACGCGCACGACGTAGGTCCTTATGAGGCAGATCGAGGATCTTCTGGTCGTTGGTGTAGGCGTGGATGGTGTTCATGTAACCGCGACGGATGCCGAAGTTCTCCAGCAGTACCTTCGCAAACGGAGCCAGGCAGTTCGTGGTGCACGACGCGTTCGAGATGATGTGGTGCTCATCCTTGTTGTACTTGTCGTCGTTCACACCCATGACGATGGTGATGTCTTCGCCCTTCGCCGGGCAGGTGATAACTACCTTTTTGGCGCCGGCCTCGATGTGCTTGTTTGCCAGTTCGCCAGTTTTGAAGATGCCGGTGGACTCGACTACCACGTCAACACCCAGCTCGCCCCACGGCAGGTTGGAGGGCTCGCGCTCGGAAAGCACCTTTACCGCGCGGCCGTCCACCACGAAGCCGTCTTCGGTGACCTCAACCGTGTCGAACACGCGGCCATGTACTGAGTCGTACTTCAGCAGGTGTGCCATGGTGGGGATGTCGCCCAGGTCGTTGACGGCAACAACCTCGAGTTCGGGATCGTTTACCATCGCGCGGAAGACCAAGCGGCCAATGCGGCCGAACCCGTTGATGCCTACCTTGGTTGTCATGCGTATCTCCTTTCAGATACCCCTATTGTTCATGCTCCCTTGGAAACCGCTGATTCATGTTGACTGCCCTTCGTTTGCGGGGCGGCCCTTACTAGTGGTTCCTGGGAGCCAACTAACCTGATTCAAACAGGATAGCATGACCGAGCGCCCGCAGGCGAGCGCACGGAAACGAACAGATTTTACACCGACGAGCCCGCAACCGACCGACAAACGGCATTATCGATCGGCGGATGCGCCTTACCGCGCTTCTGGGGCTGAGTATGAGTGTGGCAGTAGGTGTGTGACAGGGACAACGGGGACGTAGCCTATTGTCCCGATTTGTAATGGAACAACAGGAAGCTGAACCGTTATCTAAATCGGGACAATAGGCTACGTCCCCGTTGTCCTGCTACGTCCCCGTTGTCCCCGTTGTCCCCGTTGTCCCGCGCCGGGCTTGGGCGACTTCGCGGGCCATTTGCTCGATGCGGCGGACTCGATGATACACCGCGCTCTTCGACAGCGGCGGGTTCGCCCGTTCACCAAGCTCTTTCAGCGTGGCGCCGGGGTATGCCACACGCAGGCGAATGAACTCCTGCAATGCGGGCGATAGATTCTCCATTCCGTGTGCTGCAAGCACCGCACGAATGGCGTAGAGCTGATCAACCGAGGCACTGACGGCCTTCGCCTGATTCGCCACCTCGGCGTTGGTCTGGCGGTTCACATCGTTGCGCACGCTTTTGATCACGCGGGCGCTTTCCATAGCAAGAGCCGATGTGTGCGCTCCGGCAAACGCCAGAAACTCCAAAATGGCGCTGCCGCTTTTCAGGTACACCATGTACGAGCTTCGCCGGTGCATGATGCGCGCGTTGATGTCGTGCTGCTCAAGGATTCCTGCAATTCCTTCGGCAAGCTGGCTATTCTCCACCGTTATTTCGAAGTGGAAATCACCCTTGGGGTCGGCCACGAAACCGCTACCCAAAAACGCACCGCGCAGGTAGGCCGCCGCACAGCAGCGTCGCGACACCAGTTCGGGCTTGATGCCTAGCTCAAGCCCCTTCCCTTCGGAAAGCACACCTAAGTCAGACAGCGCTTCTGTCATACCTTCCTGGCTGGGAACTTCTATGAGGTAGTTCGGCGTTTTGTGCAGTACACTTCGCCGCACCACCAGGTTAGTTTTCAGGTGATAGAGCTCGTGGAGCAACCTGATGATCAGGCGCGCTGCGTGTGGCGCGTCGGTGGCTAACTCCATGCGGTAGCGGTTTTGTCCGCTTACAAACAGAGTTCCTTCGATGCGCACCAACGCCGCTAGCACCGCGCGTTCGCAGTGGGGGCAGGTGGGTTCTACGTGCGAGAGCTCTTCTTTCACATCCGTCGTGAACGACACAGTTTCAGCACCCCCAAAAACGCGTCTTGCAGGGCGGCGGGATCATGCCACGTTGGGCGAACGGGATCGACCAGGTTGCGTGCGATAACCACGGCGCCCATCGCCTGAATGGCCCGCGCGTCCTGATGAGTGATACGCACGGGGCGCACGCCTCCCGACAGCTGGAGATCGGTTGCGGGCGTTACGTCGGCGTCGACCACTTCCGCATGCCCCATGCCATCGAGCATTTCTGTTACCAGGCCGGGCGAGCGCAGCGGGTGCTCAGTGTGCACCAGCACGTAGTCCACCAAACCGCGCATGTCGTGGTTCATGAGCGCCTGCACGTGCTCGGCTGCGGTAAGGCCCCAGGTTTCCCCTTGCATATCGGCAAGCGAACACACAAACACCACGGCGCCCGCCGACTGCCGGATGGCGTCGATAATGCCCGGAACCAGCAGGTTTGGTATGATGGACGTAAAGAGCGACCCCGGCCCAAGCACAATAAGGTCGGCTTCGCGGATGGCTTGCAGAGCCGGCGGGTACGGCTCGATGCGATCATGCGAGCGCAACCACACGCGCGAGAGCGCTGTGCCCGAATGGCACGCGACCGCCTGGCCACGCAGCGTTTGGCCGTCGCAGGTGACCGCATCGAGCGTCACACGGCTGAGCGTTGAGGGGTACACGTGCCCGCGCGCGCACAGCAGGCGTTCGCAGATGGCGATAGCTTCAGGAAACGAGCCTGCCGCGTCCTCGAGCGCCGACAGCATGAGATTTCCCAGCGTATGGTTGCGCGCGAAAGAGAAACGGTACTTGAACGCGCGTGTGAGCGGGTCGTTGGGGTTGGCAGCCATGGCTGCAATGCATTTGCGCACGTCGCCCGGCGGGGTGACGTCGGCTTCTTCACGCAGGATGCCGGTTGAGCCGCCGTCATCTGCCATGGCCACCACGGCAGATGTGCTGAAACCAAGTGAGAGCAGCGTACGAATGGATACCGGCGCGCCCGTGCCGCCGCCGATGACGACCGCGCGGATTGGGCGCATGGGAGCGCGCTCGCCGTGGTTGCCGGGTGCTGTGGATACGTATTGCGGCAGGCCGGCGAGGTCGCGGTCGCTCAACGCGGCGAATGCGGCTGTGGCCGAGGGGTCGTGGGTGAATGGCTTGACCATGGCGGCCCCTAGCGCTGCACGGCCGCCGGATTGGTTGCCGCGTCGCCGGCGTCAGCAGGTGCGGCAGCTTGCGCTACGCTCTCGGCGAATGCAAGATCGCGGTGCGCCACGCTCACCCGGTACCCACGGGCCTTCAGATGATCCCCTGTGGCCTCGGCCAACGCGACACTTCGATGTTGACCTCCCGTACACCCTACGGCTATAGCCAGCTGCTGCTTCCCTTCTGAAACATAGCCCGGCATTACGCAGTCGAGTAGCGCATACCAACGCTTCGTGAACTCGATGGTTTCGTCGCGCAGCATAACAAAATCGCGCACAGCAGCATCGAGCCCGGTTAAGCTGCGAAGCGCTGGATCATAGTACGGGTTCGGCAAAAAGCGCACGTCAATGACCAGGTCGGCATCGGCGGGTGCCCCGTGCTTGAAGCCGAACGAGTATACCGTTACCGATAGCCCTTCTTGCTCGGAGCCCGGCGCAAACAGCGCGCGAATGGTCGAGCGCAGCTGCGGCGGCAGCAAATCGGTGGTATCAATAACGTTGTTCGCCAGCTCGCGCAGCCCATACATCAGCTCACGTTCGCGCTGGATTCCCTGCAGAATGGAACCGCCATCGGCGCACAGCGGATGCCTGCGTCGGCTCGACTTGTACCGGGCGACCAGCTTCTCGTCGTCAGCGTCGAGAAACAAAATGCGAACCTTCACGCCGCGTTCTTTCAGCTTATCAAGCTCATCGCGCAGGCTGAAGAAATACTCGCTGTTACGCATGTCACACACCACGGCAATGCGGCGACGCGCATCGGCTTGCCCGGGCATACCCTCAAGATCAACCAGGTCGCCAAGCAAGCTTGAAGGAAGATTGTCGACACAGAAGTAGCCCAAATCCTCGAACGAATGCATGGCCTCGGTGCGGCCTGCGCCGCTCATGCCGGTAAGAACAACCAGTTCAGGCATAGCTTCTGGCGCTACAATTCGATCCATCAGTCCTCCGATTTCTCGCCTGTCGAAACGACGGCGTAATCAATGCGCGACGTGCCCTGCCCAACCGGTGCCGAGCGCGCCGCGTTCTTCCCTTCGTTTTCCCCATTCCGTTCCCTACTATTATCCCCATTGCGTTTCCCGCTTGTTTCCCCCTTGCTTTTCTCATTATACTGCGCCAGCACGCGATATAATTCCTCGGCCACCTCGGCTGGCAGCACGCGCGCGGCCAAGATGTCGTCAAGCGACGCGGCTTTCAGATTGCGGAAGCTTTTGAAGTGCTTCATCAGCGCCTTTTTTCGCACCGGGCCGAGCCCTGCAACCTCGTCGAGGATGCTTGCGGTCATGCCCTTGCCGCGCAGTTCGCGGTGGTAGGTGATGGCAAAGCGATGTGCCTCGTCGCGCACCTGCTTCACCAGATACAAGCTGGCGCTGCCGCCGGGCAGCACCACCGGCCCCGTGTCTTGCCAGGGGACGAACAGTTCTTCCTCGCGTTTGGCCAGGCCAGCAAGCGCGATGTCGCGTACGCCCATACGATCAAACATGTCCATCACAGCGGAAAGCTGAGGCTTGCCGCCGTCGAGGATAATCAGGTCGGGCTTTTTTCCGAAGCGCTCGTCGGCCATGCGCTCGGGTGCGTAGCGGCGACTCATAACCTCTTGCATGCTTAGGAAGTCGTTTGCTTCATCGAGCGGCGTTTTAATTTTGAAGCGTCGATACTGGTTTTTGTCGGGCTTGCCGTTTGTGAACACCACCATGGAAGCTACCGTGTAGGAGCCGTGGATGGTGGATATGTCGAAGCATTCGATGCGCATCGGCGGGGCGTCGAGTGCAAGTGCGCTTTCCAGCTGCAGTAACGCGTTGTTGATGCGCGTATCGTCGTAATTTGTACGCACTTTGTAGCGCGCAAGCGTGTGCTTGGCGTTGGTTTCCGCCATGGTTATAAGCTCGGCCTTTTCGCCGCGCTGGGGGGCGGTGAAGCGCACTTTCGCGCCGTGCGGGCTTGCCAGTTTGTCAGTGAGCCACACCTGCATGGCGCTTGCGTCTTCAGGGAGGTCGCGCACGATCACCTCGTGCGGGATGCTGGTGGTGGCGTCGTAGTAGCGCAACAGGAAGTTGTGCTGCAGGTCGACATCGGGCACGTCAGTGCCGCGGTTAAGCACGAACTCGTTGCTGTTCACAATGCGCCCTTCGCGCACCATGAACACGTGCACGCCGGCCACCGTTTCTTCACGGAAAAAGCCGATGACGTCGGCATCCAGGTTGTGTGCGCTTACCGCATGCTGACGCGAGGCCAAGCCGTTGATGGTGTCGATGCGCTGCTTCAGGCGGGCGGCACGCTCAAAATCGAGTTCGGCGGCGGCGGATTGCATCTCGTCGGTGAGCTCGGTGACGAATTCGCGATGGTGTCCGGCTAAGAAACGCTCGACGCGGCGCACGTTTTCGGCGTACGATTCGGGCGTAATTTTTCCGCAGCAGGCGCCTGGCCCCAGGCCCACATGAGCGTCGAAGCATGGCCGCGTGCCCGTTTCCGACAGGAAGGTCCGCAAGTCGCTTTTAGCCAGCTGCCGCTGCAAGCGCCGCCAGTCGGCGCAGCTCGCCGAGCACAGTGGCACTACCTTGCGCGCAATGTCCACCATGGCGCGCGCGGCGCGGCTGTCGGTGTAGGGGCCAAAGTAGCGCGTGTTTGGCTTGTGCTTTTCGCGCGTATACTTGATGGCCGGGAACACATCGCCTTTCGTAAGCGCAATGAACGGGTAGCTTTTGTCGTCTTTAAAGTCGGCGTTGAAGAACGGGCTGTGCTGGTTGATCAGGTTTTTCTCCAGCACCAGCGATTCGTGCTCGCTTTCCACCACAATGTAGTCGAAGCTGTGTATTTGGTCGACCAGAAGCGGGATCTTCGCGCGATCGTCTTGGAAGTTCACGTACTGGCGCATGCGCGCGCGCAGCTGCTTCGCCTTGCCCACGTAGATGACTTCTCCCTGCGCGTTTTTCCACAGGTACACGCCAGGAAGCGTCGG
This sequence comes from Adlercreutzia sp. ZJ138, assembly GCF_011038935.1. Lineage (NCBI taxonomy): Bacteria > Bacillati > Actinomycetota > Coriobacteriia > Eggerthellales > Eggerthellaceae > Adlercreutzia > Adlercreutzia sp. ZJ138. The sequence continues at coordinate 28,834 of NZ_JAAKEA010000020.1, forward strand.
CACCGCGGTAAGTTCGCGCTTGATGCGAGCGAGCTTGTCTTCGGCGGACTCGGGCGATGCGGTGGCGAGCGTAGACGCAGCGTCGGGAGCGGGGACTTCACCACCAATTCCAGTATCGTTTCCATTGTCTTTTTCGGTGTCTCTCATGCTGAGAATTATAGCCGCTCACACCCGCACTCAAGCACTCCCCCACGCAAGCGTCACGAACAGAATGCTTTAAGCTTCCTAAGCTCCCTCACCTTGTCCGTACAACAACCTCTCAATTCAGCTCTGCAAGCACACTTCGAACCCACCGCACCCCGAGAGAACCAAGAACCTGCCAAAAAAGCCACGATATGCGCGATTCTTCAAAGTTAGCCTCGCCTTCTGCCACTTTTTCTACGAAATGCGCGATTCAAAGGTGTAAAAGATCACACACAGATTCCTTTTCTAGAACTATGAAATGTATTTCCCCTGGTCAAAAGGCCATGCCGTTTTCCACATCGCGTAACCATTCCCAATAGCACCTTGCAATTCGTACATTTCATAAATAAAGTGGCAGACTGGACTTCAAGCGAGCTAATACTCTGATGATTACTAGATTCTTATTGCATTTCTATACCTTCTTGATTGTTATTTTATATAGTATAAAAGAAGCCGTGCGTATCATATCTGTCCGACGATCACACGACAAGGAGGTATCTCTCTATGAAAGCTCGCAGCGTTAATTCAGAGAATCTCGAAGAGCTATTCGATGCGGGAGCAGACGTCCTCGAATACTTCGACACATCGGCTGTTACGCATCTGAACTGCGATGTGAAGCGAGTGAACGTCGACTTTCCACAATGGGTTGTCGATGAACTCGACAAGGAAGCAACACGTATAGGTGTTGGACGGCAGGCCATCATCAAATCATGGATCGTAGAGCGAATCGACAGTAAAGGTAAATCGGCTTAAAAAAGCCGCCCACATGATGCAGGCGGCTCCAAATGCGTCGTGCATGTGTCGTGCGCGACAACGGTGATGAGATTACTCGAGCTTACGCGATGCCCTGCGCCATCATGGCTTCGGCAACCTTCTCGAAGCCGGCAATGTTCGCGCCTGCAACGTAGTTACCCTCCATGCCGTAGCGCTTCGCGGCGTCGTCGATGGCGTGGTAAATATTCACCATAATACCGTTGAGCTTTGCGTCCACCTCTTCGAACGTCCAGGCCAAGCGCTCGGAGTTCTGGGACATCTCCAAGCCAGAGGTTGCCACACCACCGGCGTTTGCAGCTTTACCGGGGAAGAAGGAGATGCCGTTTTCCTGCAGGTATTCGGTGGCATCCAGCGTAGTGGGCATGTTGGCGCCCTCGGCAACAATCTTGCAGCCATTCGCAACCAGCTGTTTGGCGTCTTCGATAAGCAGCTCGTTTTGGGTTGCGCAGGGAAGCGCGATATCGCAAGGAATTGACCACACGCCGCGTCCCTCGTGGTACTCAACGCCTTCGCGGCGAGCGGCGTACTCGGAAATGCGGGCGCGCTCAACTTCCTTAATCTGCTTCACCAGTGCCACGTCGATACCTGCCGGGTCGTGAATCCAACCGGTGGAGTCGGACAGCGTGACCACTTTGCCGCCAAGCTGCTGAACCTTTTGGGTTGCGTAAATAGCAACGTTGCCTGAGCCAGAAATGCACACGGTCTTACCCTCGAAGGAGTCGTTGATGCACTTCAGATGCTCTTCGACCAAGTAGGCCAGACCGTAGCCGGTAGCTTCGGTGCGGGTGAGCGAGCCGCCGAAGGTTAGCCCCTTGCCGGTGAGCACGCCCACGAACTCGTTACGCAGGCGCTTGTACTGACCGAACATGTAGCCGATTTCGCGCGCGCCCGTGCCAATGTCGCCGGCGGGAACGTCGGTATCAGCACCAATGTGACGGGACAGCTCGGTCATGAACGACTGGCAGAAACGCATGACCTCCATGTCGGACTTGCCCTTCGGGTCGAAGTCGCTGCCGCCCTTGCCGCCGCCCATGGGTAGCGTGGTGAGGCTGTTCTTGAAAATCTGCTCGAAGCCCAAAAACTTAATGATGCCCAGATTCACGGAAGGATGCAAACGCAGGCCGCCTTTGTAGGGGCCAATGGCGCTGTTGAATTGAACGCGCATGCCGCGATTGACCTGCACCTTGCCAGCATCGTCAACCCAGGGAACGCGGAACATAATCACGCGCTCAGGTTCAACCAGACGCTCGAGCAGGCCGGCAGCCTCATACTCGGGATGAGCCTCGACGGCGGGTTTGATGGTGGTCAGAACCTCGGTTGCTGCCTGGATAAACTCCGGCTGATCGGCACCGTAGCGCGCTTTCAGGTCTTCAAGCACGTTTTCTACATAGCCCATGTTGCCTCCTTATAGCACTTGCCTAATTGGGTCATAATGGCATTATAGGTTGGCATAAATAGGCGATTTGATTATTTAAACGAGTGGAAACATTCGTCGCGGCACGTTTAACCGAACGGAAACAAACACAGCGGAAAGAAGGCGCAGTTATATGGACGATTTTGAGAAGCGCTGGAAGCGCATTCAGGATATGCTTGGCGTCGAGGCGCGTGGCGACCGTCCGCCGGTAGTGTGTTCGCAGCGCACGCTTTTCGGCATACCGAGCCGCGTGGAACAGGTGATGGATGCTATCGCACGGGAAGACGAAGAAAAGCACCGCGCCGAACGCGAAGCTGCTCGTCAAGCGGCCCGTCAGTCAGCAGCTCGTCAGACGGCGGACCGAAAGTCGACGGCTCGTCAAGCGGTTCGACAGTCGATGGACCATCAAGAAGCGGATCGTGAGTGAGGGCGTATAAACCACCGTCAAGTGTCTTTTTGTGGCCACCTGGAAAGCAAAGTGACCGCTATCTTGCCATCCCATCATCCCGCCTCCCTGCATGGTTTCGATGCATTTGCGCAGCATACGAACTTGTTGGTGGTATAACGACAGATACGTTCCCTCGAAGAAAGGCACGCCATGAGCGAAATTACCTGTCCGAATTGCGGAAAACCGTTCGCTATTGACGAAAGCGGCTATGCCGAGCTTGTCAAGCAGGCACGCGATGCGGAATTCGAACGCCAGGTAGCCGCCCATGCCAAACAGGTTGAGGAAGCTGCAACCGCGCGCGAAGCGCTTATTTCCGCACAAGCCGAAAGTACGCTGCGCGAGACAATTGCCCAGAAAGATGCACGCGCGGCCGAGCTTGCTGCTAAACTTGCCGCACTGAAGCAATCAGCCGAAGCTGAGCGTGAGCTGGCCGTAAGAAAAGCGTCCGACGAGCAAGCGACGCTGCTGGCGGATGCGCGCCGCGAGATAGACGCCCTTACTGCAAAGCTTGCTGCACAGACCGACCGCTTCGAGTCCGAGAAGCAGCTTGCCGTACAAGCTGCCGAACAAGCGCTTTTGGCTACTACACAAGACGCCGAGCGCGAGCGTGACGAACTGAAAGCGCGCTTGGGTGCCCAAGAGGAAAACGCGCGCCTTTCCCAAGAAATAGCCCTACAGAAAGCGGCGGAATCTGCCGCAGAACAGCGCCGTACCATCGAACGCGAACGCGACGAGCTGAAAGCGCAGATTAACCTGCAGCTCACCGAACATGAACGCGCCGAGGCGCAGCACCAAATTGAACTTGCGTCTCGCATGGCCGTTATGCAAGAACAAATTGACGCGCGCGACCGCGAGATCGACAACATTAAGCACATGCGCGCCGAACTGACCGTGAAGATGATCGGCGAAAGCCTCGAGCAGTTCTGCGAAGACGAGTTTAACAAGTTGCGCGCAACAGCGTTTCAACACGCGTACTTCCAGAAAGACAACGACGCAACGGGCGGATCGAAAGGCGACTACATATACCGCGAACTCGATGAAGATGGCAACGAAATTACGTCTATTATGTTCGAGATGAAAAACGAAGCCGACGATTCAACCCACCGCAAGCGCAACGAAGACCACTTCAAGAAACTCGATCACGACCGCACCGCGAAAAACTGCGAGTACGCCGTGCTCGTGTCACTGCTCGAACGCGACAGCGACTACTACAACACCGGCATTGTTGATGTGTCGTTTGCTTCGGGCTACGAGAAAATGTATGTGATTCGCCCGCAGTTCTTCATTCCGCTGATTACGCTGATCAGAAACGCTGCTACGCGCTCGCTGAGCTTCCGCCGCGAGCTTGCCGAAGTGCGCCAGCAAAACATAGACGTCACCCACTTCGAAGATCAGCTTGAGGACTTCAAAGGCAAATTCGGGAGAAACTGCGAGCTTGCCAGCCGCAAATTCCAGGATGCCATTCGCGACATCAACGCCACCATCAAGAAGCTCGAGAAGATCCGTGAAGAACTGATGAGCTCCGATAACAACCTGCGTCTTGCCAACAACAAGCTGAACGACCTTACCGTAAAGCGTCTCACACGCAAAAACCCCACGATGAAGACAAAGTTTGAGGAAGCGCGCGAGCTGAAAGAAAGCGGCGCCGTGCCATCCTACCAATCCGAAGAAGACTGGGAAGTTGTGGAGGCGGAAGTTGTAGAAGCGGAAACGGTGGAAGTCGAAGCCATAGAAGCGAAGGCTAAAGAAACGGTGGACGGAGAGGGCGAGGGGACGGCTGCCGCAGAGATCGAGGTGGCAAAAGCCGAAGACGTCGAAGAAGTCGAAAAAACAACAGAGCGTGGGAGTACAAACGACTAAGCGCCTACGTAGGCAAAACGGCTCAGCAAGCAAAACTAAGCGTCATCTCATACGTAGGCCCCGGGCAAAACCCGGGGCCTACGAGCTAAACTACCTGATTCCAACCTATGTCGGATTACACCAACAAGGAACTAGAGCAGGTTCTGAACGATCACAAAGAGCGGGGTGAAGGTCAGCGAAACAATGGTCATCAAGTTGATGAGAATGTTCATCGACGGGCCGGACGTATCCTTGAATGGGTCGCCCACGGTGTCACCCACAACAGCAGCCTTATGAGCCGAAGAGCCCTTACCACCATGGTAGCCCTGTTCAATGTACTTTTTCGCGTTATCCCACGCGCCACCGGCGTTGCTCATAAAGATTGCCATCAACATGCCTGTTGCCACGGCGCCAGCCAAAAAGCCGCCGAGCATAGCCGGGTTGAAGCAGCCGATAAGCACCGGAACCACGATAGCAAGAATACCCGGGGTCATCATTTCCTTCAGTGCAGAGCTGGTAGAAATTGCAACGCACTTGTCGTATTCGGGTTCGGCCTCGTATTCCATGATGCCCTTGATCTCGCGGAACTGGCGACGAACCTCTTCAACCATTGCATGAGCGGCGCGCGACACAGCACCCATGGTCAGCGCGGCGAACATAAACGGCATCATAGCACCTAAGAAGATGCCCGCAACGATCATCGGGTCAGTGAGCGTTAGTTCGAAGCCCGGGATGGCGTGATGCATGGTTGCCTGATAGGAAACAAACAGCGAAATGGCAGACAAACCAGCAGAAGCAATGGCGAAACCCTTCGCAATAGCAGCGGTGGTGTTACCCACGGCATCCAGTGCGTCGGTACGGTCGCGAACTTCCTCGGGCAAGCCAGCCATCTCAGCAATGCCACCGGCGTTGTCGGCCACCGGACCATACGCGTCGACGCCGATGGTAATGGCGGTGTTGGACAGCATGCCAGTAGCAGCCAAGCCAACGCCAATAAGACCAGCAGCAATACCGCCTTCAGTCACCGAAACAGCACCTGCAAAGGCCATGTTGCCGAACGTGTACGCGCCGATAATGGCGAGCGAAACTAAGATAATAGGAGCGATGGTGGACAGCATGCCCGTGCCCAGGCCCTCGATGATGACGGTTGCGGCACCAGTTTCGGCAGCTTCAGCGATACCATGAACCGGCTTATACTTATCGGAGCAGAAGTACTCGGTAATCTTGCCAATAGCAAGGCCAGCCAGAAGACCGCACAGTACAGAACCGAACAGGAACAGCGGCTGAGCGTCGGTACCAGAGTTGTTCCACATGAGGAAGATACAGAAGATGATAACGATCTCAATGCCGGCAGCAACGTAAGTGCCACGGTTGAGCGCTTTGTGCAGGGCAGCACCTTCCTTAGCACGCACGGCAGACAATCCAATGATGGAGGTAATGATGCCGCAAGCAGCGATGATCACCGGAGTCACAAGCGCCCACACAAGATCGATGCTATTAGTGAAATAGCCCAGCGCGCCAAAGGTGGCAGCCAAAATGGTGGGAGCCAAAATAGAACCCGTATATGATTCGAACAGGTCGGCACCCATGCCAGCCACATCACCCACGTTGTCACCTACGTTGTCGGCGATGGTGGCGGGGTTGCGGGGGTCGTCTTCGGGAATGCCCGCCTCAACCTTGCCAACCAGGTCGGCACCGACGTCAGCGGCCTTGGTGTAAATACCGCCGCCAACACGGGCGAACAGAGCGACAGCAGAGGCGCCGGTGGCGAAGCCCTCAACCATGCCAATGTTGGTGTGCATCTTGGCAGCAATTTCTGCCGTAATATCAACGCCGGTAGCAGCGCTAAATACGAGCAACACCAGCCATAATGACAAGCCCAACAACGCGAACGACGCAACGCACAGGCCCATGGTCAAGCCCGACTTAAAGCTGATGTTCAGCGCTTTGGCCACCGATTCCTCAGCGGCATGAGCCGTACGCGTGTTGGCGCGAGTTGCCACATGCATGCCAACGTAGCCGGCAGCAGCAGACATAACACCGCCGGTAATAAATGCAGCAGCGGTCCACGGCGAAAGCGCCACAGCCATGATAATGGCGACAACCGCCATAAAAATAATGAGCAGCTTGTACTCGGCCATCAGGAACGCCTTGGCGCCCTGCTGGATTTTGAGCGAGATGCCGTTCATCTTGTCGGAACCGGGGTCCTGCTTTAAGACCCACGACCCGAGGTACGCAGCCACAGCAACGCCGATAAGAGCGCAAACCGGGGCCATCCAGGCGACTGACAACGTCACTTGAATCCTCCTTCTCGATCGGATACATAACCGGGTCATCTTTCCGTTAGGCATTCTGAACGGGAAAATGACCAACACGCCCATTTTAGGAGCATACAATCAGAATAGCTAGCTCTTTTTGCCTTCGCGCGCACCCCTTTCCCGCGAACGACATTGGAAAAACACTCACAGGAATACCCACACAAGCTTTAAACCTTTTCAAAACCTTTTCTGAACCGTTCCTTAACAAAACATGCCTCAATAGGCCGATTGGTTCCTTTTGGGTTACGCAGGCTTTGCAAAACCGGTACAATGGTTGCTTTACGGCAACGTCACCGACTCATGAGGTATGCGACATCGTGCCAGATAAAACAACGCTCGCTGAAACGGCTTACCCCACGCGCACCGTCAATGCGGCGTCTTGTGACGCCGTTGAACCGGGATACGCCACCGACAGCCCAATTAAGCCGAGCCGGTGGTTTGCCCATCAGTGGAAGAAGGCTTGCACATGGTCGAAGGCGGCTTGCGCTGGCTTTGTTGCCGCTGCAGTTATTCTCGCGCTCGCCGCGCTGGCTGGATTCGTGAGCGCGCCGGTGCCAGCAACTCTCGCAAGCTGTATGCTGTTCAGCTTTTTGGGAATGCTCTGCCTTACGCGAGATGCTCGAAGTGCAGCACCGCTTTCGCGATGGAAGCATTTCCGCCCCATTGCAGCAGTATTAGCAGTACCGATTGGGTTTTACCTGATCGAGCGGCCGTACAACGACAGCTTTCCTTTCATGGAGGCTCAAGGCATGCTGGTTAGCCTGGCCATTTTGGCGGTTGTGTTTACCGTCCTCTTCGTTCTCTTACAGCGCTCGCGCGCCGCCATTGCACTGTTTTTGGGTTCATGCCTGTTCATTGGTATAGCAAATTACTTCGTCACGTTATTCAAAGGACAACCAATCCTGCCTTCCGACGTTATGGCGTTCTCAACGGCACTTACGGTGAGCGGCGGGTATTCCTATACGCTCGGGTGGCCCCTACTCGAATCGATTTGCGTATTCGCTGCGTGCTTGGCGGCGTTGGCATACGTGCCAAAGGTTAAAGCGAATTTCGGCGGCGCACTTGCTAGCGTACTGGTAGCAGCTAGCATTGTAGGCGGCGCATACACCGCGTTCGAGCACCTTGATTTCGAAGAGGACTTTGGTGTGCAAATTGACGTCTGGAACGCAACAGACGCCTACAAGAGTAAAGGTTCCGCTGCATGCTTCATGAAGCAGATGCAGGATCTCGTTCCCAAGGCACCTGACGGCTACAGCCCTCCGAACGCCGACGCTCTTCTGGCCCAGCAAAGCACTGCATTGTCAATCGAATCAGCGCCGGATAACACCGCACTAGCCCCCGCCCTCGCCTACGCCGATCAGCTTGAGCCAGACCTGGCAGCTGAGCAGGCGATGGAGCCTGCCGAAGTCACAGGGGTTGTTGAGGCTACAGGGGCTACAGGAATTGCCGAGGCTACAGGAGTCATCGGAAACGCGACGCCTACGGTTATCGCCATCATGAATGAGTCGTTTTCCGACTTGTCATCGTTTCCAACACTCGAAGCATCCGAGGCAAAACCCGAGCTGTATTACCAGCTGGCACAAGGGGCCATAGAGAGCGGTTATACCTATGTGTCGGCCAAAGGTGGCGGCACCTGCAACAGTGAGTTCGAATTCCTTACCTGTTCAACCAATGGTTTTCTGGGTGCCGGTGCGTACCCGTACGTTCAGTATAACCTCGAAGGAACCGAAAGCCTGGTGTCGTATTTCTCGAACCTGGGCTACGCAACGCACGCCATCCATCCCAATGAGGCGACCAACTGGCGACGTGACCGTATCTACCAGCAGCTTGGCTTCGACAGTTTCACCAGCATTGAATCATTCGAAGGTGCCGAAACGCTACGTGACATGGTCACCGACAAGGAAACCTACAACGTTATCCTCGAAATGCTTGAAGCGAACACACAGCCCCAGTTCATCTTCGACGTGACCATGCAAAACCATGGCGGCTATGAAAAAGGTGTTCCCCATAATGTGAGCCTGAACGTGGATACTCCATCTGGCACAACCGCGCCCGAACTCAGCGAATATGCAAGCGTTGTCAGGCAGTCGCAACTCGATTTGCTTGACTTCTTAGAAGCACTCGAGCTAACCGAGCGACCCATTGTGCTGTGCTTTTTCGGCGACCACCAACCAGGGTTCACCGAAGCTTTATGGGAAGAAACGCACGACAGCCAGCGAATTAGTAGTGCCGACCTTGAAACGCTGCAGGAATGCTGGAACACCCCATACATGATCTGGGCTAACGCGAGCGCACGCTCAAAGCTAGATCATCAGATCGAGCCGACCGACTTTGCTGAGCTACAACGAACTCTCGGTAGAAACGCCGTGCAAGACAATGAGGAAGAAAGCAGCGAGGAATACGCTTTCGAAGACAGTGTCGATAACGACACCGAAGGCGAAGGCAATGAAACCAGCGAAAACACCAGTGAAGAAAGATCTGACGAGCCTAACGAACCAACACTTCCCGAAGGCGAGACGCATACCAACAGAATCAGTCTCAACTATCTTGGAGTGAGACTTTTAGGCGCAGCGGAGCTGCCGCTTACGCCGTATCAGAGCTGCCTCGCTGAAACCAGCCAGCTGATACCCGCGATCAACCTAAACGGATACCTGCTTGCCGACGGCACTTGGCATCGCTTCAACGGCGAAGGCAGCGAGAGCGAGTTTGCAGCCACTGCTGAAGAGCGACTGCAAAACCTGCGCATCTTACAATACGACAACCTGTTCAACAGGGGTCTTATTAGAAGCAACCTTTGGTACACGCTCCAGTAACAGAACGTAGGGGACAACGGACAACGGGGGTGGGACAACGGGGACGTAGGTTATTGTCCCGTTCTGTTCTGTTTTAAAACAGAACAGAACGGGACAATAACCTACGTCCCCGTTGTCCCCTACACGCTACAGTAGAAGGTGTACTTCGTGTGCATCACACCTTTACAGCCTTTACGGGCGATTGCTACAGACGTGATGCTTGGTCGACTACGTGCACGATGACGTTCTGGCTCTGTTGCGCCCCACCGCGAAACACGCCGGACTCGATAGCGCAATCCGAGAAGTCGCGGCCGCGTGACAGCGCAATGTACTCATCGGTCACCGCGCAGTCATGTGTGGGATCAATACCGCGCCAATGGTCGCCGTCGTGTACTTCCACCCACGCATGTGTAGCTCCTTCCCCCACAATCAGGCCGTTCACATAGCGTGCACAAATACCTTCCGTGCGGCAGGCAGCAATGAGAATATGTGCGTAATCTTGACACACACCGCATCCCAGCTCGAACGCCTCAGCAGCCGTCGTTGACACGTCGGTAGCGCCCGGCTTGTAAGATAGATGCTCGTGCAAGGCATGAGATAGCTTCATCGCCTTATCCCACGCTGGCGCATTGCACGCCACCCGTAACGCATCGGCTGCGAAAGTGCGGATAGCCCCGCTTGTTGCCGCAAAACTCGAATCGCGAAGGAACATGGGATGCGCCGGTTCCGCCGAACAGTTCTCGGTGTCGACCACCACCATACCCGACGATATGAAGTTAAATTCGCTGTGAGGCTCAGCGATGCGACCTACCTGTAACAAATTGCCGAACCCGTCAACCTGCGCGGCAACGGTCGTATGCGGCGTGATGATAATTTGAGAGTCGAGCACCGTCTGCGAAGCACAGCTTTTCGGTAAGCAGCGCAGCACGAAGCTGTGCTCACTTACCGGATCGCTGAACTGCAGCGTCGTTTCGAAGGAGAACGAAAGTATCCGCACAAGCCCTCCTTAGAAGATGCCCGCTATGTCAGCAAGCAAGTCACCCAAACGTTCGTAGGTCATATTCTCAGGAAACCCCTGATCAAACACACAGGCAATCACTCGCTTGAACGCGTCTTTGTTGTACGGTATACCAATACGGTCGATGCGGCCGGCCAACCGATGCGTTTCCTTCGGCAGCCGGTCAAGCCGAAACGACAGGCGCGTATACAAGTCTAAGCGCTCAACACTAATACCGCTCTTGATAATATTGCGCGCCGAATCATCGGCAATGTAGTCATCAACGCAGCCCTTGAACGCCATAATGTAATCGAGCACCAGCTGCAGGTCGAGTAGCGGCGCGTCAGACACTTCGGCAGCGTCAACCGCGTCGGCCGCCATCTGCACATAGGCGATACTTTCCGTTCCTATTACGTCGCGCAGCAGCACAGCGTTGTCATACGCTGCATTCATGGAGTACTTCAGCGATGATGCGTTGCTTAAATCGAACAAGCAGTTGTTAAAGAACGACAGCGGATCATCGTTGCTCGCATCAAAGCCCAGTTCTTCGAGCTGACCTTTCCAGTTTCCCTCGAGCGAATCGAGTGCGGCATCATAGGTTGACAAGATGAACCGCAGTGTGGTGTAGCTGCGTTCGACGTAACGGCCCAGCCACAGCAGGTGTTCAACCTTCTCTATCGACAAAGAACCCATGTGTCCTTGAACCCCCCTCCTTGGGACGAATTGACAACACTAGAACCCTCTTCGCGCGAGTAGCGCGTCAAGCCACTCGGCCACACGCTCGTCTTCTCGCCCGACAGCACAAATGCACGCAAGTCAGCCTTGCGCGGCACCATTTCCCCGCCGATATAGGTGGGCAGACATAGGAAGTCGATGACCTCCTGTGCAATAAACCGTCGCGGTTCGCGGCGGATGAGAGCCTTCAACTCTTCGAGCTTTTCCGGAGCGAGCGTCGAGCCGAACACCACTCCGTAGCCGCCCGCTTCCGCAACATCCTTGATGACCAGCGTATCGGCGTTGTCCATCACGTAGGCCATGTCGTCATCGTAGAACGGCAGATACGTTGGCGCGTTCTTGAGCAGAGGCTTCTCGCCCAAGTAGTACTCGACCATCTTCGGCACGAAGTAGTAGATGCCTTTGTCGTCGGCCGCGCCGTTACCGGGCGCGTTCACAATAGCCACGTTGCCTGCACGGTAGGCGCTCATGATGTTGGGAACACCGATCAGGCTTTCCGGCAAGAAACACAACGGATCAAGGTATTCATCCGACAAGCGGCGATACACCGCACCCACTTTGCGGTTTGCCGTAGCATCACGGAAATAGAGCGTTTCGTTATCGACAAACAGCTCGCTCGGCTCGGCCAGCACCGCACCTGCATGTTCGGCCAGATACGAATGCTCGAAATATGCTGCATTGAAACGGCCCGGTGTGAGCACCACGTTGATGCCGCCGCAATTCACGTTATCCATTACGGCACGCAGGCGCTCGCCGTAGTCGCGGTTGTCGCGGATGGCCGATCCACGGAACGTCTCGGCATCGCATCGGCGACACAAATTGCGCGCGACCAGCGGATACGATGCGCCCGACGGTATGCGCAGATTGTCTTCAAGCACGTACCATTCCCCATCGTCACCCTCAACCAGGTCGATGCCGGAAATATGACTGTAAATACCCTTTGGTGGCACAATGCCCTCACACTGTGGCAAATACCCGCTCGACGCAAACGCGAAATCCTGCGGAACCACCCCGTCGGCGATAATCTGCTTATCACCGTACAAGTCTCGCAGGTAGGCGTTCAGCGCATCAACGCGCTGGATAAGCCCGCGCTCGAGCACATCCCACGCTTCGGCAGAAATGATGCGGGGAACGGCGTCGAAGGGAAACAGGCGCTCCGAGAACACGTTGTCCTTATAGATGCCGAACTTCACCCCGTATCGAGCAAGCTGCTGGTTGATTTTGGGAGTATGTCTGACCAGATTCTCGTACATAGGCGCATCCTTCACGTGGTCGCACCCGAACACACTCACACTCCGAAAGCAGCGGGCATCGAAAACGCCAGCCTCTCCCGCACAGGATGAACCCGTCCTTAGCAAGACGTCCCAGGCACGTATGACAATGTGAGAGACGCTGCGCACCACACGCCGCGCGAACAACGCAGCAAAGGCAGCGCACAAGCAACGCCAAAAGCGGCGAAACGTCTCAAGAAGCCATTATGATGCATGTTCGGCACCAATATAAGTGCAGATTGCATACCAGACCGATTTCTCACGTTTCAGAGGGAACAAACGATTGTCAATCTTGCACAATTCACCCGCAAAACGTAAAGCAGGTCAGAAGATTTACTCTTCTGACCTGCTGTTTTAGCTGGTCGGGTTGACAGGATTTGAACCTGCGGCCCCTTGACCCCCAGTCAAGTGCGCTACCAAACTGCGCCACAACCCGAAACGCGCCTTGTTCAAACGCAAGACGGTATACTACCCAGAACATGCTACTTTGGCAAGCGATTTGAAGAAAAATCTGCAAATCGCACGTCAACGCCACACGTGCAGCATGTGAGTGTGTGGCGTGCGCAAGATATGCAGCACGACACATACGCAACGAACGCGACGTACCATTTCGCACGCCACCTCACCCGTGAAGCATACGCACGAACGAACTCGCATCACGCCGCGTAGGCAAGCGCACTACGGAAGCAACGATACGGCTCGATCGAGGATAACATCTGCTAGGCGGTCCTTCGACATAAGCGGCAGCTGCTCGGCGCCATGTGCGTCAATCAACCATGCCTGATTACTGTCGGCACCAAACACCTTACCTTCGCCCACTTCGTTCGCCACAATAAGGTCAGCCCCTTTCGAAGCCAGCTTACCCTTGGCGTACGCCACCACGTCGTCGGTTTCGGCGGCAAATCCAACAATCACTCGCCTTCCTTTTGAAGCGGCACACGTGGCAAGGATGTCGGGGTTGCGCACAAGTTCAATGCATGAGAGCGCGCTATCAGACTCCCCTTTCTTCAACTTGTGTGCTGCGACCTGCTTCGGACGCATGTCGGCAACTGCCGCAGCGAACACACCTAGGTCGGCTACAGCAAACGCCTCTTCGGCCGCGGCAAGCATCTCGCACGCCGTGCGCACCTGAACTACCCGCACGCCTTCCGGCTTTGGTAGCGATACTGGCCCCGACACGAGCGTTACACGTGCTCCCCGCACGGCAGCAGCGCGAGCAAGCGCGTAACCCATCTTTCCCGACGAATGGTTCGAAAGGTACCGCACCGGATCTATTGGCTCCACCGTCGGGCCAGCAGTCACCATAACCTGTCGTCCTTCGAGATTGCGACGAATACCCAGCTCGGCCAGTACAACCGACACGATGTCGCTCACGTCAGCCAAGCGTCCACGACCTACATCGCCACACGCGAGATAACCGCTTCCCGCCTCGATAATGCGCACGCCACGCGCTTCGAGCTTGCCCATGTTGTAGATGGTTGCAGGATTCTCGTACATGTGCACGTTCATGGCCGGAGCAATAACGAGCGGCGCTGTTGTGGAAAGTGCGGTCGTGGTCAGCAGATCATCAGCAATGCCGTTTGCCACCTTGGCCAGCACGTTCGCCGTACACGGCGCAATGAGGAACAAATCGGCTTCCTGAGCAAGCGAAATATGGTGAATCGGGTCGGAGGGGTTGTCGAACAGCCCTACGGCAACCGGCTCATGCGTGAGCGAGCGAAACGTCAGCGGACCAACGAATTGGGTGGCATGCTCGGTCATGACCACCTTGCAGCGCACACCGGCCTTCTGCAAGCCGCGCACAATCTCGCACGTCTTGTATGCCGCGATGCATCCTGTCACCCCAATGAGGACTGTTTTCTGTTCCATTCTTTCTATCCTTCCCCAACATCACTAAGACAACCGTCACTGTCTCGAAGAGTGTCAAAGGGCTCACCCGCGTTGATCCAATACATCCCTTCGACACAATGCTCGCTACCTCATATAAGGCCCAAGTACACTCATCAGCACCTGCACGTGCGCTTTACTCCTATTCAGACAAGGGACGTACGTGAACTTGGTTGAATCAGGCTCGCGTCCCGCCTTCCGCACCATGTCGAAATAGTACGGCTTCAAATCGTGATCGACGTCGTACAGCGTTTCAAGGCAATCAACAGCGAAGTTGGGGCACACGCAAAATATGCGCGGCCCGTCAACCTGCGACCAGCGCGCGAGCACGTCGCGCGTGAACGGCGCAAGCCACTGCCTACTTTTGTCGAACCGACATTGATAACCAATGGTCCAACGACGTCGTTCGATACCCAACTCGCTTGCGATCTGAAGACTCGTTGCGCTCGTTTGCAGCTCGTACGTGTCACCGTTTTCGATATCAATCATCGGAATGGAATGAAACGAAAACAGCAACCGATCGTCAGATTCGGGATTGAAACCAGCGTTGCGAATCGAAGCGGCAATAGCCCTGATGTATGTGCCATTGTCGTGGTAATTGTCTATGACGTCGTGTTCCACCTGCCAGCGCGCCTTTCGCAATCCCCGCTTCACGCCATCGCGCACCGCACCGCACGTGGAGTGCGCACTTTGCGGATACAGAGGCAACACCACGAGCTGATTACAACCCAGGCGTTTCATCTCACGAAGTGCGCGGGGAATAGTTGGCTCACTATAGCTCATTGCACAACGTACCACTGCATCGTGCCCAGCGGCATCAAGTGCTGCCTGAAGCCCTACTTCAATCTTCTCATGGGTGGTTGCGAAGAAGAAACCTTCATCGCTCCAAATAGCGCGGTACTTTTCCGCCGATACGCGACCCCGCTTGGGCAAAATGAAAAAATGGAGAATAAACCACCAGACAACTGCATTCATGGGCCTAATACGCTTGTCCATCAGGAACTTCGCCAGATACCGGCGCACTGACCGCGGCTCGGGAGCCGATGGCGTGCCAGTGTTCACCAGCAGCACCCCGCATCGTTTCTGGGAATCAGCCATGCTTTCTGCCCTTCCTCATTTCGCAGCCACTACCGTGCATCTCGCTACCGTGTCATCGCGCCCGTACCAACATGCCTACCCAACGTGCGCAGTTTACGTGCCAGATCGTATCTCGTCCATCGCCGCAATGGCACTCAAGCTCGGGGCGGGCGCTGCGTCCAACTCGTCAAACACTTCTGCACCCGCAGCCGTTCTACCGCAACTTCTGTCAGCAAGGCCGTCGAACGCCTGCTGCAAGTCGTCGGGTAACCGATCGGCGAAGGCGAGACGCTCTCCCGTCATCGGATGATCGAACCCTAGCTTGAACGAATGTAGGAACTGACGGTAAAGCCCCAGCCCTGCAGCGGGATTACCAGGAGCACAGGCCGTATACACCGGATCACCCACCAGCGGATGCTTCGTGTATTCCATGTGCACACGGATCTGATGCGTGCGCCCAGTGAACAGTTTGCAGTCAATCAGCGTATACCCGTCGTCTTTCCCTTTGGGATCAAAACGCTCGAGCACGCGAAACGTTGTCACGGCATCGCGCGCCGACGGCACGTCACGCACAGCCATGCGCAACCGATCGCGATCGGAACGCGCGATCGGCGCATCAATCATGCCGGTATCAGCAGCGATAACGCCATGCACGAGCGCAAGATAGCGCCGGTCAACTGCCCGGTCGCGGATGTCAGCCATAAGCGCATAGCCAGTCGCATCGTCTTTCGCGGCCAGCATAAGCCCCGTCGTATCCCGATCAAGCCGGTGAACGATACCCAGCCGGTCGTCGTCCCCCTGCACGTTACATAGGTGTTCGAACCCGCAATGGTAAACAAGCGCGTTTACCAACGTGCCACCGAAATGGTCGACAGAAGGATGGCACACCAAACCGGCTTGCTTCGACAACACCAGCAGATGGTCGTCTTCGAACCTGATGTCAAGCGGGATGCGCTCACCTTCCACCACACCTGCGGGCACTTCGCAATCAAGCTCATACACAACGACATCACCTGCGCGCACGAGGTGTTTCTTGGCAACCTCAGCACCGTTGACAAGAACCCGACCCCCCTCAACAGCTTTCGCCGCAGCACTGCGACTGGAATACGCCCCAACAGCAGAAAGTAGGGAGTCCAAGCGATCGCCCGCCTGCTCGCGCCGCACGGTATGACTCTTGTAATGCGTCACGAGCGTTCCTCGTCGCACGCCGACGAAGCGCGCTCAGCAATAAAAAAGCCAACGAAGAGCAACGCAAAACCACACGTCACACCAATGTCAGCAATATTGAACACCGGAAAATCGATAAACGTCGCGTTAATGAAATCAACCACGTAAGCTTGCGAGAAACGGTCGATCGCATTGCCCACACCACCCGCGAACACCAGCGCCAACCCTACGGTGCATACCGAATTGAGCGGCGGATCAACCAACAACAAAAATGCAATCAGCATCGCACAAACAACCACGGACAACACACCAAGGGCAAATGTTGAATCGCCAAACATACCCCATGCTGCACCTGTGTTGTGCACCAAACGGAACTCAAAGAGCCCCAAATACGGGCCACCGATGAGTTCCCCCACTTCAAACGTATTGAAAAACGCTTTTGTTAGCATGTCGAAAGCAAGCCACACAATGGCAACAAAAGAGAACACTACCACGCTGTGCCCACGAGCGCCGCGCAATAGCCCGCGTGGTGAAGCGGCAGCTATCTTTGAAGCCGCGCCCGAAACTGCGGATTCCGCAGACGCCACCGGGCTTTCCGAAGACGCGGAATTCCCCAAAACCTCAGTTTTTTCCGAAGAGGACACCGGCTCACACGCCGGCGAGGACGCGCCTTTCCGCACGTCCTCGCTCAGCGCGTCGTTTGTCATTCGCTCGTTCATTCCGCCGAGCAGCTCATTGCGTCAAGAGCGTTTCCACAGCGCTCACACACGTCGGGATGCGCAGCATTGCCGCCGAGTGTACGGTAGTTCCAGCAACGCGGACACTTCTCTCCTTCTGCAGGCATCACTGTGGCGGACAGCTCATCGGTTTCCTCAAGCTGAACACCGGAAACAATGAATAGCTCTTCGAGTACAGCTTCATCAAACGCTCGCAGCGAATCGAGCACATGAGCAGGGGCGGACACCTTAATAGCAGCTTCTTGACTCTTGTTTACCGTCTTGGCAGTACGCGCGTCCTCAAGCGCTTTGGTCACCACGTCGCGTACGGCCATAGCCGGCTCGAACGCCGCAAGCGCCGCCGCACCGCCGTCGGCAGGAAGCGCCGGAGTGAAATCGCTCACCTTGGGCCATCCGGCCAGCTGCACGTTGCACACGTGGGAATCGAGCGCGCGAATAGCCGGCGGGAAGTGCTCCCACACCTCGTCGCAGGTAAACGACAGGATAGGCGACAACACACGCACCAGTACCTCAAGCACGTTCATAAGCACGGTCTGTACCGCACGGCGACGCGGAGATGCAGGAGCCTCGGAGTACAGACGATCCTTCGTAACATCCATGTACACGGCGGACAAGTCGTTCACAAAATCGTAGGTAGCGCGGTACACCGCGTTGAAGCGCAATGCGGCGTAGGCATCTTCCACCTCGCGCAAAAGTCCGGCGGTTTTAGCCATGACGTAGCGGTCGATGGGCTCCAGATCGTCCCAGGTAACCTCCGCCATGATACTGTTATCGTAGTCGTTTAAGTTCCCCAACAGGAAGCGGAAGGTGTTGCGGAAGCGACGGTAAGCGTCTGATACCTGCTTCAAAATGCCGTCGGAGATGGACACATCCTGTGAATAGTCAACGCTTGCCACCCACAGGCGCAGCACGTCGGCACCGTACTTGCCTACGATGTCAGCCGGATCGATGCCGTTGCCAAGCGATTTCGACATCTTTCTGCCTTGCTCGTCAACGGTGAACCCGCAGTGCATGACGCTTTGGTAGGGCGGCACCCCGTAGGCCCCCACGCTCGTGAGCAGCGACGACTGGAACCAACCGCGATGCTGGTCGGAGCCTTCTAGGTACAACTCGGTCGGGAAGTGCATGCCCTCACTGGCGCGATGGCGACACACGCTGGTATGCGACACACCTGATTCCCACCACACGTCCAAGATGTCTTTCTCGGGCAGCACCTCAGTGCAGCCGCACACCTCACAAACTGTGTCAGCCGGCAGATACTCGGCGGGCTTGCGCGTAAACCACGCGTCGGCACCCTCGCGATAGAACAGGTCAATCACCGCGTCGAACGTGGCTTCGGTTGCCACCGTGCTGCCGCATTTCGCACACTTAAACACGGGGATAGGCACACCCCACGAGCGCTGGCGGCTGATGCACCAGTCGGGACGCTCGGCCACCATCGAACCAATGCGGTTTTTCGCCCACGCGGGTACCCAGGTAACCTGGTTGTCAATGGCGTCGAGCGCCTTCGCGCGTAGGTCGTTTTCATCCATAGACACGAACCACTGGTCGGTAGCACGGAAGATGACCGGCTCGTGGCAGCGCCAGCAATGCGGGTAGCTATGCTCGATCTTACGCTCGGCGACCAGCGTGCCTTCTTCACGCAACCATTCGATGATCTTCGGGTTTGCGTCATCCACGTTCATTCCGGCGAACTGACCGCCCTCATCGGTGAAGCAGCCGTTGTCATCAACAGGCATGAGAATGGGAATGCCGAACTCAAGCCCCACCAGATAGTCGTCCTGACCATGACCCGGCGCAGTGTGAACACAACCGGTGCCCGTGTCAAGCGTTACATGATCGCCGTAGATAATCGTGCCCTTCAGGTCGCGACGCACCGGGCACGTATACGTCATGCCGCAGAACTCGCGTCCCTTCAACACCACTGGCTCGCCTGCAGCATCCGACACAAGCGAGAAGCCCTGCCAGCCGGCGATCTCGGCAACCGATGTCACCAAATCGTGCGCCATGATCATGTTGACGCCATCCACCTGCACCATCACGTAGTCGGCATCGGGAGCAAGCGACACCGCGGCGTTCGCAGGCAACGTCCAGGGCGTAGTGGTCCAGATGAGCACCCATGCCTCGCCCGTAACACCGGCGGCTTCGTAGACGCTGGGCATGGTATCCATCTTAAAGCGAACGAAGATAGACGGCGAAACCTCGTCGCCGTACTCAATTTCCGCCTCGGCAAGTGCGGTATGGCAGCGCTTACACCAGTGGATGGGCTTGCGGCCGCGATATACCGAGCCGTTTAGATACATGGTCTTGAAAATCTCGACGTTTCCGGCCTCGTAATTCGGGAGAAACGTCAGATAGGGATGTTCCCAATCGGCGTTTACGCCCAAGCGCTTGAACCCCTCGCGTTGCACGCCCACGTACTTCTCGGCCCATTCACGGCAGAGACGACGCAACTCGGGCTGACTAGTAGCAGCCATCTTATCAGGGCCTAAGGTCTTTTCGACCATGTGCTCAATGGGCTGACCATGGCAGTCCCAACCGGGAATGTAGGGCGTGAAATAACCGCGTTGTGCGTGGCTTTTGTTCACGAAGTCCTTCAGAATCTTGTTGAAGGCGTGGCCGATATGTATTGGCCCGTTCGCGTACGGGGGGCCGTCATGCAAGACGAAGGGCTCGCCGTCCTTGTTCTTCTCGAGCACGCGCTCGTAAATACGCTCGTTTTCCCATTTCTCCAGGCGTTTCGGCTCGTTTTCGGGCAGATTCGCTCGCATGGGGAAATCGGTTTCGGGCAAGTTCATGGTTCCTTTGTAGCTGTTCGCCATGGTTTCGCCGCACCTTCCAATTCACTCACGTACGCACCATTGCGCACGGTTTCATCCAAACTTGGACAGTATAGGCGATACCGCATGCACCACGCTTTTCGGATGCTCGATTCCAGAATTGCTGCATAGGAGAAGCGAGCAGGCCAACACGGGCCAACACGGGCCAACACGGGCCAGCACGAGCCGACACGAGGGAAACCGCAAAAAAGCCGCTTATCTTCGCCTAGCCATTGATGCCGTTTGGCAGCAGCAGCGCCTTCGACAGCACCAGCAGCGCGGCTACGGCAACCACACTCAAGATGATGAGCATCAGCTTCTTGAACTGAGACATCGGTATTCCCTTTCCTCACGAGCTTTTCACACAGCGATAAGTATAGCGCACACAGCCAGGTGACGCCCGCCCACCGCATACGTAGCGCCCGCCCACCGCAAAGCATCCCCCCGTCTGCCGAGTGCACGACCCCCGACAGGAAACGGCGTGAGAAATGCACGTATAATCGCGATCAGCGATTGAGAGAACCCCCGCACTCTTCGCAGGAGCCCCGCAGTCGCACCGCATTGGAATGCACGATGATCTCTTCACTGAAAGGGGACAACTATGGGATTTCTCACGGGTAAGACCGCCATCATCACCGGCGCTGGCTTCGCGGCGCTCACCGACGGATCGGCGGGTTCCATCGGCTACGGCATCGCGACAGCCTACGCCAAGGAAGGCGCAAATCTGGTCATCACCGGCCGCAACACGAAGAAACTCGACGAGGCTAAGCGTCGTTTGGAGGAAGAGCATGGCATCCAGGTGCTGACCGTCGCCGCCGACGTGAATGCAGGGGCTGACAATAAGGCCGTCACGCAGGGAGTCGTGGACGCCGCTATCGAGAAGTTTGGTCGCATCGACGTGCTGGTCAACAACGCACAGGCTTCCGCGTCGGGCGTCACGCTGGCCGACCACACCCCCGAGCAGTTCGATTTGGCCTTGTACTCGGGTCTCTACGCCACCTTCTACTACATGCAGGCATGCTATCCGTACCTGAAAGAGACGAAGGGTTCGGTTATCAACTTCGCTTCCGGCGCGGGTCTGTTCGGCAACTACGGCCAATGCGCTTACGCCGCCGCCAAGGAAGGCATCCGCGGTCTGTCACGCGTAGCTGCCACCGAGTGGGGCCCCGACGGCATCAACGTGAATGTGGTGTGCCCGCTAGCTTGGACTGCGGCACTCGAGGGCTTCAAGAACCAGTATCCCGAGGCATTTGAGGCGAACGTAAAGATGCCGCCCATGGGTCATTATGGCAACGTCGAAACCGAAATCGGCCGCGTGGTCGTGCAGCTCGCCAGCCCCGACTTCAAGTTCATGAGCGGCGAAACTGTCACGCTCGAAGGCGGCATGGGTCTGCGTCCGTAACGCTTCAATTCGTTGCGAGCGGAAACACGCGAGGTCGCGCGCGATAATGCACGATGCTGCCCCTTATTTGTAGTCGGCTGGATTCTTCGCTGCACTGCCCGTGGTGTTTTGAGTGGTGCGCAGTTCGCTGCCGAATGCAACCGCGCTCTCGCCGAAACGATCACGCACCGAGTCAGTCGCCTTCAGCAAACCGCGCCGGCGCTGTTCATCAAACAGCGCCGGCTCTTTCCGCTGAGTGGTGCCGGCAGAACTGCTTTCAAAAGCAGCGGTATCATCGCCAAACAGGCTTTCCTCAAACAGGCTTTCCTGTACGCAGGCATAATCGGAAAACCCGCTCATTGACACGCCCACCAAGCGCACGGGAATTCCTTCCTGCCACACACCAGAGAGCAGACGCCGCAATTCGGGCAGCATAACGAACTCATCATCGGTGGGAACGGGTAGCTGACATTGCGCCGACCGGACCGCCCGATCGCCTAGGCGTAGCTTCAAGCCCAGACACGTTCCGGCAAGGCCCTTCTTGCGAAGTCGGCGACCAACCTTCGCCGCCATGGCTGCCAACGCCGATTCTACGTCGGAGCGAAGCACGAGGTCTTCTGCGAACGACGTTTCGTTCGACACCGACTTCACCGTACTGTCATCGATCAGAGGCGTGTCATCAGCCCCAAGCGCGCGCAGGTGCATGGTGCGGCCATTTTTCCCGAACAGACGCACCAACATGCGCTCGTCGGCACGGCTTAAGTCGCCGAGTGTTGCAATACCACGCGAGTGCAGTTTTTCTTCGGCAACCTTTCCCACGCCGCTTAGTGTTCGCACGGGAAGCGGATCCAAGAACGCCTTTTCGCTTCCCGGATAGACCACGGTCAAGCCACAGGGTTTGTCCATGTCGGAAGCGATTTTCGCCACCGTTTTCGAAGTTCCCACCCCCACCGAACACGTTACCCCCAGCTCACGAACGCGACGCTGGATGCGTTGCGCGATGAGCACGGGGTGTTCGCGATTGCATCGCGTGGGCGTCACATCGAGAAATGCCTCATCAATGCTCACTTGTTGCACGCGCGGAGTCTCGTCGCGCAGGATGTTCATGACAAGGTTCGATACTTCGCGATAGCGCGTAAAACGCCCGCGCGTCCAGATGGCCTGCGGACACAAGCGCGCCGCTTGCGATGAAGGCATGGCACTGTGTACCCCGAAGGCACGCGCCTCGTACGATGCGGTTGATACCACGCCACGCTTGTCAGCGTCGCCGCCAACGATGACCGGCTTCCCCCGCCATCCTGGATGATCGAGCTGCTCTACCGATGCAAAGAACGCATCAAGATCAACAAGCAGGATAGCCGGCCCCTCCCACGGCTCGAGCACAAGACCGTCTTCGAGTATCAAGTCGGTTTGTGGGTGTGACTGCAAACTGGTTACCGAATCGTTTCGCAAACCGGACGTCGAATCATCTTTCCCCAGCATCGCCGGATCGTTTCGCATGGCCACCCCCTTTCCTGCATGCAATCAACCAACAAGTGTGAAGCTCATATCAAGCAGGCCCTCTATCTGCTCGAATGACACCGAGCCATCGAGACGAATAGTAACCCAATGTTCCTTGTTCATGTGCCATGCAGGATGGTAACCCTCTTCGTGCAGCAGGCTAGAAACAAGCAACGGGTCGGCCTTAACATTAAGAATGTCAAGCTTTTCGATGTTATCTAACCCAATATAGCGACCAGGAATATCTGCAACCAGACCAAACCACTTGCGGCTAACCGGATGAATGAGCACTACGTAACCGGGATTCTTGTCGGGCCACTTACGGACAAGCTTCGCCCCATAACGGCTTTCTGCAACGTCGAAAACCTGATCACGCAACGATTCTTGCTGCCCATTCATGTCACTTACGTCACTCACAGAACTCACAGCACTCATATCACTCGCTCCATTCAAACAACAGTAATCGCAATGACGTCAACACCAGCAACAAAAATAAGGCCCTTCGCGGTTTTTAGTGGGTAGCACAGGGTGCCAACTGTGGGAAGTGTAGTTACAAGCGGGGCCAAGCGGTATCATTTAGCATGTAAGCGGAAACATACGGAGATGCCAAAATGAACCCACAA